>JAPOLF010000033.1 GCA_029977305.1 bacterium
CGACGCTGGCCGGCCAGTGGATGTTTCAAGGCAAGGTGAACCTGATCTTCACCCATGGCTGGCTGGGCAGCACCGCGTGGCTGCTGGTGATCGTGATCGGGTTGATGGCGGCATACGCGATGTGGAAGCAGCATTGGGGTGGCGCCGAGTTGTGGTTCTGTGTCGCCCTCGGGTTGCTGATGACGGCGCAGTTGGGCATGGGCTACATGGGCCGTGAGATGGCAGTCGCCGCTGCGTGGCACATCCCGAATGGGGTGTTGATCGTCGCGGTGGCGATGGCCCTGACGACCTTCACGTGGCTGCGGGGGCGCACGCTCGAGTAGCCCACATCCGCTGAGAGGCAGAGGCACCATGGCACCCCCGCCGAAATCGGGAATGGAACGGGGATCAAAAGTTCAGGGCATCGTGTTCCTGATCGTCGTGCTGATCGTCGCGGTGGGCGGGATCATGGTCGTCAAGTACCCGACGCAGTTCGGCCTGCCGGGACCGAGGATGGCCACGCCAGTCGCGATCGAGGCGACAACCAGTCCGGCAACACCGATCCCATAGGCGTTGGCCTCGCCGCGAAACCTCCACCGCCTCCCACGCGTCTCACGGGCAGACGGAGCCCCGCCGATCCGGACTGGTGAGGCTCCGGCGGTAGTGATGACGCGGCCCACGCGGTGGGTCGAACGTGGGAGGACAGACCCTCATGGATTTCACCTTTGCGGATACCCGGTTCTGGGACAAGTGGTTCGGCGCTGACGACGCGGCGACGACCACCGGCCCAGTGGCCTCATCCGGCAACGGCGGCGGCGCAGACGCCTCGGCGAACGGCGGCGCGGTCTCGGTCGGGGCGGTGAACAGCGGCGGCAATGCCGGCATGGCGATCGGCGTAGGCGACACCGCCGGCACGGTGGCCGTCGATGGCGGCGCGATGGCCAACACCACCAACCTGAATGTGACGGCGGCGGGCGGCACGGCGATCGCCGATGCCTCCGGTGGCGACTACAACGTGAGCTTCGTCAGCTGACGAGCATCCACAGCGCGAAGACGGGCATGGTCCAGCGGACCGTGCCTGTCTTTGTGTATGCGCTGTTGCTACTGTTTCCGTTTGCCCGATTTTTTGGACATTGGCTCGGGCTCGAGGAGGGTGCGCCGGGTGAGCAGCGTGCCGGTGCCGCGATGGCGGTCGAAGTGCCCGTAGCTGCCGGGGTAGTCGCGGACCTCGCCGTCCGCCACCTCGATGATGCGGGTGCACACCGACTCGAGGAACATGCGGTCGTGCGAGATGGTGAGCAGCGTTCCGTCGCCCGCATCCAAGAGGGTGGTGAGGGCAGATTCGAGTTGCTCGATCGAGCCCATGTCGAGGTTGTTGGTGGGCTCGTCGAGGACGAGGAAATTCGCGCCTTGGGCGATGAGGATGGCGATCTGGAGGCGGCTCTTCTCCCCACCGCTGAGATTGCGGATGGGGTTGAGCATGTCGTCGCGGGTGAAGAGGAGGCCGTTGAGGAAGCCGATCGCGGATTGCTCGGTCATCGGTTTGACCTTGCGGATCACCTCCATCGCGGTGCTGTTCGGATTCAGCGTCTCCTGTTCCTGCGCGTAGTACCCGACAACGACGGAGGGGCCGCGACGCACCGTGCCCGCCGTCGGTGTCTGGGTGCCGAGCGCGGCGCGCACGAGCGTCGTCTTGCCGGAACCATTGGCCCCGACGATCCCCACCCGTTCACCGTGGCGAACCGTGAGATCAAACGGCTGCAGCACGGTGCGGCCGTCGTACGCGACCTCGAGACCATCAAGTTCCAGCACGAGGGTGGAGCCACGCTCGGTGTCGAACCGCAGATCGATCTGCCGCTGGTTGAGCACCGGGGTCGGCGTCGCCTCGAGTCGCTGGCGCTCCTCCTCCAACTTGCGCCGCATGTTCTCGGCGCGTGAGGCGAACTTGGGGTTCTGGCGCGCCCACTGGGTGAGTTGCTCAGAGCTCGCTTTGAGTTTCTTGAATTCGCGTTCCTGCAACTCTCGCAGCTGTGCCTCGCGGGTGAGTCGCTCGTGTTTGGTGGTGAGGTAGTCGGCGTAGTTGCCGGGGTAACCGATGGACTTGCCATCCTGCAATTCGACGATGCGGGTGGCGATGCGATCGATGAACCAGCGGTCGTGCGAGATCACGGCGGTGGCACCGCGTCGGGCCCGGAGATGCTCCTCGAGCCACGCCTTGGCCGCGAAGTCGAGGTGGTTGTCCGGTTCGTCGAGGAGCAAGACGTCGGGATCACTGGCAAGCAGCGCGGCGAGGGCAAGGACTTGCTTCTCGCCGCCGCTGAGGGACCCGACGGTGGTGTCCCAGCGCGATTCGGGGATGCCAAGTCCGCGCAGGATCGCAAAGGCGGTGTTGGTCTGGTCGCCGCCGCGCTCGATCCGCTCGAGGACCTGCGCGTGGGCGTCGAGGATGGCGGTGAGCTCCTCATCGGTCGCGGCGAGGCCCATGCGCTCCTCGAGTTCGCGGGCTTGGGCTTCGAGGAGATCGGCATCCCCTGCTGCCACCGCGACGGCATCGCGCGCGGTCAACGCGGGATCGAGCGAGGCGTGCTGGGTGAGCATCCCGACGGTGGTGCCGCGCGCGGTGGTGACCGCACCGGCGGACGGGGTGAGATCGCGCGCGAGGAGACGGAGCAGGGTGCTCTTCCCCGTGCCGTTGGCGCCCACGATGGCGACCCGCTCGCCGACGCGCAGATCGAGTTGTGCGCCGTCGAGGACGCGGTTGCCGCCATGGGCATAGCTGACGGCGGCGGCTTGGATCAACAGGGTCATGGAAATGGATGCTCCGGGATGATCGCGATCGTGCACAGCCCATTGTCGGTGAGGATGCCGCTCTCGGGTAGGATGGCGCCATTGGATCCGGACCACGAGGACAGGACGAGCGATGCTGATCGATCGGCGAGAGACCTTTCAACTGGGCGTCTGTCACTACCCGGAGCATTGGCCGCGTGATCGCTGGGAGCGGTACGCCGAGCAGATGCGGGAGTTGGGCATCTCCTATGCGCGCATCGCCGAATTCGCGTGGAGCAGGATGGAGCCGACCCCCGGAGTCTTCGATTGGGGCTGGCTCGATGAGTCGATCTCCGTGCTGCAGGACGCGGGGCTCAAGGTGATCCTCTGCACCCCGACGGCGACACCTCCGGCGTGGATGGTGCGGATGCATCCCGAGTTGCTTCCGGTGGACCGCGAAGGGCGGCGGCGCGATCACGGCGGCCGCAAGCACTACGACCATGCCAGTCCCGTCTACCGGTTCCACTCGCGGCGGATCACCGAGCAGTTGGCGCGGCGATACGGCGAGCATCCTGCGGTGGTCGGGTGGCAGACCGACAACGAGTTCGGCTGCGAGGGCACCACCCGCTCGTGGGGCGGGGCTAGCGCGGCGCGCTTCCCACAGTGGTTGGCGGAGCGCTACGGCGGTGACATCTCCGCGCTGAACGAGGCGTGGGGCGCGGTCTTCTGGTCGCAGGAGTACAACGACTTCGGGCAGATCGCCCCCCCGAACTTGGTGGTGGAGCTCCCAAATCCCAGCCATGTCCTCGACTACTCCCGATTCGCTTCGGACATGGTCAAGGAGTTCCAAGAGGAGCAGGTCGAGATCCTGCGGCGCCACTCACCGGGGCGATGGGTGACCCACAACTTCATGCGCCTGTTCAGCGAATTCGACCACTACGAGGTGGTGAAGTGCCTCGACTTCGCGACGTGGGACAGCTACCCGACCGGTGGGGTGGAGTACTCGTCGCTGACCCCCGAGGAGAAGGTGCGCTGGGCACGGACCGGTCACCCCGATCTGGTGAGCATCAATCACGACATCTATCGTGGATTGCTGGGGGATCGACGCGGCTGTTGGGTGATGGAGCAGCAGAACGGGCAGATCAACTGGGCACCGCACAACCCGCTCCCGGCGACCGGTGCCGTCGCACTCTGGACCGCGCAGGCGTACGCCCACGGGTGCGACGTGGTGAGCTACTTCCGCGATCGTGCCGCGACCGTCGCGCAGGAGCTGATGCACTCCGGCCTGCTCCGCCACGACGAGACGCTTGATCGTGGGGGAGAGGAGGTCGCCGCGCTGGAACTCGGCGGGCGACCCAACGGTGACGTTTCGACGCCCGTCGTCCTCCTCCACGACTACGAATCGCTCTGGATCCACGAGGCGCAGCCCCATTGCGCGGAGAGCACCTACTGGGATCAGATGATGCTCTTCTACAGCGCGCTGCGCAGCATGGGTGTTGATGTTGATATTCGGAAACCGGAGCAGGATCTGAGCGGTTACCGACTGGTCGTGGTGCCGGCGGTGCAGCTGATGAGCAAGGCGCGCGCGGCTCATCTGGCGCAGGTGGCGGAATCTGCCCATCTGGTGGTGGGCCCGCGCTTCGCGTATCGCACCGAGACGGGCCGCGTGCATGAGGACGGCCAACCGGGTCCCATGCGCGGCGTGCTCGGGTGTGCTTTCCGGAACATGGATTCGATGCGACCCGGATTGGTCTGCCATGTCGGGGGGCACGAGGTCGGGCTCTGGGCAGAGTCCTATCGGCTGACCGGCGGAAGCGCGGTGCTGACGTTCGACGACGGCCCGATGGCGGGCGAGGCGGCCGTTGTGCGCCATCGCAATGCGTGGACGGTGGGGACCTGGTCCCCGGCGATCGTGCGCGAGGTGCTCGCCACCGCGCTGCGCGAGATCGGGATCACTCCGATGGACTTGCCGGAGGGCATCCGGTTGTCACGCCGTGGCGGGATCGACACCTGGATGAACTTCAATGAGCAACCGACGGTCCGGCCCGATGGCACCGTGATGCCGCCGGTGTCGTTCGAAGTGGTCACGCAGGTGGATCGGTCGTCTCCCCGCGGGTGATCCGGGCTTTCCCTTCGCGTGCCAACCAGAGCACGGCCACGCCGAGCCAGACGGAGATGAAGGCGATCATCCCCGGGTTGGTCCATCCCTCCAGGCTGAGGTCCAGCGAGGGAATGCGTGCGAGCACCTGGGGCGACGGCTGCAGCGCGGGCGGCAGCAGAGTGATCAACGCGAAGAATGGGAAGACGAACCACGGCCACAAGCGGGACCCGTTCCAGACCAGAAGGAGCGGTGGTGCCGCCACCAGCCACGCGATCGCGAGCATGGTGGTGATCGGTGACTCAGGCGTGGCCAGGATGACGAATACGCCGACCAACACCAAGCCGCTGAGGAGCATGCGGAGGATCGGGTGGATCTCGGCACGGAGTGGTGCCATCACCTCCGACCACGTTGGGGGTTGCGGCTCTCGATCTGCCACAGCTGGCTCCTCGCACGATGTTGCGGCAACTCTACCGCGCACCGTGGAATGCGACAGGGCCCGCAGCGCGCGCGCCACGGGCCCTTGTCCATTGGAGCAGCAGAGTTAGTCGACGAGTTCGAAGACCATCGAGACGGTGGTCGAGATCTCGCTGGAGCCGGTCTCGATCGGGACATCCATCGCCATCTCGGCACCACCACCACCGCGGCCACCGTACATCGGCTGCGGATAGTAGTCCGATGACCCGGCGCTGATCGAGAGGACGCGGCCGAGCTTCAGGCCTGCTGCCTCGGCGAGCTGTGTGGCCGTCTCGGTGGCGTTCTGCACCGCGAGCTTGCGAGCCTCTGCCTGGAACGGGGTCGGGTCGTCGACGTAGAAGCCGACGCCGTAGATGCTGTTCGCGCCGGCGGCGACGACGCCATCGAGCAGGCCGCCGAGGGCATCCACCTTGCGGACGGTGACAAGCACTTGATTCGTCACCTCGAACCCGGTGATGCGGGTAGGATCGCCGCCCTCGCTGTAGTCGCGCATGATGTTCACGCTGTAGTTGGCGGTCTTGATGTCCTTGGCATCGACGCCGAGGCCCTTGAGCGTGTCGATGATCCCCTTCGCCTGCTCGGAGGCCCGGGCCTGCGCGGTGCCGAGGTCCGCGTCGATGACATCGATGCCCACCGTGACCGTCGCGGTGTCCGGCGTGGTGGTGACCGCACCGGTGCCGCTCACCGAAACGGTGGCGACCTGTGGGGCGTCCTGAGCCTCGGCCCGGTAGCCGCTGGGGATCAGGCTGCTGAGCGACAGGGCGCCCACCAACGCCAACCCGGACAGCAGCGCGGCGGCGCGGCGCGAGGTCTTCGTCATGGTTGTTCTCCTTGTTCCGCGTGCTGCGGGGCCACGGATCAGCCCGGCAGTTCGTCCTGACGGGCGAGGAATGCGCGGCCGACCATGCTCACGATGAGCCAGAGCAGCAGCAATCCGAGCCCGATCTCGGCAATCGTCCACAGCGAGACGCCGGCGACGCTTGCTGCAGGTGAAGACGCAGAAGCGGTGCCAACGGTTTCCGAGACCACGGTCGCGACGGCCGGCACATTGGGCACCGCGGTCGAGACGTCGATCGCGTCCATGACGGAGGCGGTGGTGCGTGGTCGCTCGTCGTCGATCATGAAATCCCCGGTGGCCACCACACAGAGCACGAGCCCGATGGTGACGGCGGAGATGCGCAGTACCTGCTGGCTCGGGATCCAGCGGCTGATGCCGCCCGGACCGCCGACAGCAATTTGGGGATTGCTGCGGGCGGCGGTGCTGCTGATCGCGAAGGTGCGTCGGGGTTGATATTGTGGAAGTTGCCGGAGGAGCTGCACGGTGGAGGTGATCTCTCGGTAGTCGCGGGCGCATGCCGGGCAGGAGGCAAGATGATCCATCACCGCGGGGCGGTCCTGCGCGGGCAGCGAGTCATCGGCTAGGGCGCACAGCGTCTCCAGGTCGAGGTGACGGGAGCGAGCCGTCAGCGAATCGCGTTCCGGTGGTTCCGACGAGGCCGACCCAGGATCGAGGTGGTCAGCCATGGTGCGTGCCAGCCATCGTCATTGCCCTTCGGACCCGCTCCCGAGCAGGTCCGTCAATAGGTCCTCTGCCGAGGATCCATCACCCTCTCCGCTCTCAAGACGGAGGTACCGCAGGAAGAGTTCCATCGTCTCTGGTTCGGTCGAGAGGACATCGCGGAGCTTGCCGCGGGCGCGACTGAGCCGGGATTTCACCGTCCCCAGCGCGGCGTCGGTGGCATCGGCGACCTCTTGATACGAGAGCCCCTGCACATCGGAGAGGAGGACGACGACGCGCTGGTCGTCTGGCAGGGCGTGCAGGGCGCGCTCGAGGTGGATCGAGAGTTCGCGTCGCAGCGCGAGGGATTCGGGGCTCTCATCCGACGATTGCGAGGACCAGCGCGGCTCGACCTCCACCAGTTCGGCATCGAGGGAGTCGGTGGGACGACGGCTCTTTGTCCGCAACACGTCATAACAGCGGTTGGTGACGATGCGTGCCATCCATGGGCGGACCTCGCCCCCGCGGAATTGGTGAATGTTGGTCCACGCCCGGATGAACGCATCTTGGGTGGCGTCCTCGGCGGCCGCGACGTCGCGCAGGAGGCGGAGCGCGGTGTTGAACATGGTGCGTTCGTGACGGGCGACGAGTTCGTTGAACGCGTCGAGGTCACCCTTCTGCGCGAGGCGGGCGAGGGTTTCGTCACTGCGCAGGGTGGGGCTGGCGGATCCCTCCGGCTCGATGGGGACCTCGACGACCACCGTCCCTTCCGGGTTCGGGGCATCGACACCTTTGGGCGGGCGGCGGATCCGGAACGCCATGTGCTCAGCCGGCCACGGGAGGCATTGGTGAGTGATGGAGACGCAGCGCAATCATGGAGATCAGGCCTCGAGGTGGACGCGGGCCAAGACGTCCGGGTTGGCCACCGTGCGCGGCCGCTTGCCGCGCAGCACCTCGATCGCCTCGAGCAGCGTCTCCCGCCGCACGAGTTCCACGGAGCGCTCCGAGTAGTAGGCGCTGTGCGGGGTGAGGATCACGTTCCCCATCGTGTAGAAGGGGGAGTTGGCCGGGAGCGGCTCGGGATCGACGACGTCGAGCGCGGCACCGGCGAGACGCTTGTTCGCCAGGGCGTCGGCGAGTGCGGGGAGATCGATGATCGGGCCGCGCGCGGTGTTGACGAGGAAGGCGGTCGGCTTCATGAGCGCCAATCGATCGCGGTTGATGAGGCCACGCGTCTCCGGCGTGAGTGGGCAATGGATGGTGACCAGATCCGATCGCTTCAGCAGGTCCTCCAGCGACACGAGGTGCACCCCGTGTGCCTCGACCACCGCGGGATCTTGGTACGGATCGGCGGTGATCATGGTGACGCCGAAGGCCCGGGCACGTTCGGCGAGCGCCTGCCCGATGCGACCGAAGCCGATGATGCCAAGGGTCTGCTCGCGGAGGGCCGGCACGGTGCCTTTGAGGATGGTGCGGGTGGCGGGGCCGAACTTGACCCAGTCGCCCTCACGCAGGCTGCGGTCCTGCTCGACCAAGCGGCGATTCAGGGCGAGGAGCATCGACATTGCGTGGTCGGCGACCTCGCTGGTGCAGTACCCGGGGTAATGGGTGACGACGATGTTGTTGTCGGCTGCGGCATCGAGGTCGACGTTGTCGAGGCCGACGCCGTAGCGGGAGATGACCTTGGTGTTGGGCAGGTTCTCGAGGACGCGGCGGGTGACCGCCTCGCGGGTGGAGACACAGAGGGCGTCGGCATCGCGCCCGGCTGCGATCAGCTCGTCCTCGGTGGCGGAGGGGCGCCCGAGCAGGGTGATGTCGAGATCGGTGATCTCGTCGACGAGCGCCTGCTCGATCTCGAGGCCTTCGGTCTCGTTGCCGTAACGGTCTGAGGTCACGACCACGGTGAAGGATTTGCCGGCCATGGGTGCAACTCCGTCGATGCGGGCCGCCTGCGCGGCCGAGGCTGGATGAACGCGGTCGCGGACCCTCGTCAGGATGATCACCGTGCCGCTGAACGTACAGGATCGTCCGTCGCGGCATGCCGTGCACCGGGAAGAGGAGCCCACCAAGGGCAAGTATCGCAGAGTGCAGGGGATGGGGCGGCCGATGGCCGGCGCGGCGAACGGACCCGGACCCTGGTCCCAATTTCCCGTCCGGCCGCCCGCGCCCGGCGCCGGGTGAACGTTCACCTTGGCTTCACTGAAAGAGCAGAAAACCGCGACCGGATGCGGTGATTGGACACATCATGCGGAAAATGGCGTCATCTCGCGGGTTTGCGGCCGAAATCGCGTGATCAGACCTGGTCGATCTGCGCAGATTGGGGTTTGACAACCACGCCCGGGATGCCTATCATGCCCGTGATGACGAGTGTCGGTAGATGCTCGCCGTCGGCAGATGGCAGCATCTGCCAGAGCCCTTCACGTCGGGCAAGTTCGCCCGCAGCGGGAGCGAATCGGCAAATCAAGGGAACTTGATGAACCGACGAGCGAGCGCTGAGCCGCAGGGTGGTGACCGAACGACGGAACGTCGGCCAGAGTTCGGCAACACGCCTCTCCGTGGGGCTCGCTAACGACGGGTGTCCGGCCCGTCCGGAAACCCGTGCAGTTGGCGCGGGACGTGCAGTGGTCGCAGGGTGCGACCGAAGCAGTTGGGGAGGAAAGGGAACATCATGAAGATTGCTCGCATTGCGGTTGCTCCGGCCCTCGCGCTGGTGGTTGCCAGCGGCTTCGCCATCGAGGCGAGTGCCAAGGATCACGCGGCTGATGCCGCCTGTGGCGTGACCATCTCCGGTGGCGTCATCGCCAACACCACCAACGTCGACCTTCAGGCCGGCGGCGGCTCCGCGATCGCGGACGCCTCGGGTGGCAGCAACGACTTCGCGATGACCACCGGTGGTGGCGTCGGCGAGGTTGCCTCGTCCGGCAACGGCGGCGGCGCGATGGCTGATGCCAACGGCGGCGCGGTCGCGGCCGGCGACATCAACAGCGGCTCGAACGCTGGTAACTCGATCGACGTCGGCAACACCCACTGTGACGTCGCCCCGGCTGACGGTGGTGGCGAGGGTGCCGAGGTTGCGGCCATGCCGGAGACCGGCGCTGGCCTCATCGATGCCGGCATGCTCTCCATGATCGCTGGCGCGGCGGCTGCCGCGGCGGCTGGTGTCGGCCTTCGCCGCCGCTAGTCTCCCAGCGTGAACGGCAGCTGGCGCTGCCGGGAGCGTTCGGTAGATCCAGAACCTTTCAGAGGAGCGGTCCCCAGGGACCGCTCCTTTGTCATGCCGGCGAGCGTTCCGGTGTATGTTCGGCGGATATTTAAAAACCGAATCTTATTTGGCGAAAACATCGATTGACGGAAGTTAGAGATGTTCGTATACCGGTACTGACGTACTATTGACGTACGTACACATTGATCCCTACCCTCAACACACGTTTCCCACTGGACCGCGGCAACGCGTTCCGGACCGGGATCGGGATGGGTGTCTCGTCACGCTGGCTCGTCCGGCGGCCGGAGACTCCGGGAATCCGGGTGCAGCAGGCGGTTCGTCGGCCGCCAGCAGTGCGAGGAGACCGGTGGTCGACGGGACTGGGTGGTGAGCCCGGGAGCGCTCAGGTGGATGCGTTGGGCATGGCTTCGCGGTGGGCGAACCCGTGGCTCTCGCAGCGAGAAATGGGGAGGTTCGGATGAACGTTTCGCGGATCGCGGTTTCTTCTGCCGCGGCACTGGTGCTGGTCGCTGGCGGTTTCGGGGTGGCCAGCGCGAAGGACCAGGTGTCCGGCGGCGTGACCATCACCGGTGGCACGATGGTCAACACGACGACCATCGGTCTCGATGCCGATGGTGGCAGCGGCATGGCTGATGCCTCGGGCGGCAGCAACAACGTGGCGATGACCAACGGCGTGGGCACGGCCTCCTCCGGCAACGGTGGCAGCGCGGTGTCGGATGCCAACGGTGGTGTGGTCGTCACCGGGCAGATCGAGAGTGGCAACAACCTCGGCACCTGGATCGAAGTGGGCAACACCAACTGGGACGGTGGCTGGGACGGCGGTGGTGGCGATCACCACGGCGGCGAGGGCGTCATCGCGATGCCCGAGACCGGCGCTGGATTCCTCGATGCCGGCATGCTCTCGGTGATCGCCGGTGCGGCGGCTGCGGCCGCGGCCGGCGTCGGGATGCGCCGCCGCTAAGGCGCGTTCCTGATCATGGAGTGAGGCCTCGTGTGTGTGAGCACGAGGCCTCGTTCTGTATGCTTTGGGGCGTGCGCGGCTGTGGGGAGTTCGCGGTGGAGGAACGAAGGATGCACCGATGGACGTGATCGCCGTCGGCATCATCGCAACGGGGATCCTGCTGCTCGTCTCGGTGATTGGGACGACGCGTCCCGCGCTCGGTCCACTGATCGCGGCGGGTGGCGTGGCGTTGCTTACCCTTGTGCTGACGATGGCGAACATCGGCGGTCTGGTCGGGGTGATCCTCGTCACCGTGGCGGCGATTGGTGCCGGGGTGCTGGTGCACCTGCGACGCACCGCTCAACCCCAAACGACGGCCACCCCCCGCTCATCAGGGCGGACCACGGTGCCGACAAGCCCGCGACCGCGGAGTGGCTCCCCCTCGCCCCGCAACAGGCCCGCTGACGACACTCCCGCTCCAACCATTGGCTTCCGCGGCATGCCGGTCGAGCGGGTCGATGCGTTGCCGCTCCCGGTGTTTGAGGATCACGGGACCGATGTCCCCGGGCCTGCCAGTGGCAATCCCTTCGCGGCGCGCTGACCCGTTCTAGGAGATCAGTCCGCGCGCCGCTGCCGCGATGTGGTCGGCGTTGAGGCCGTACTTCTCGAGCAGGTAGTCGTTCGGCGCCGATTCACCCCAGACGTCGTTCCAGCCGATCCGCTTCATGCGCGTCGGCCGATGTTCTCCGAGCACTTCGGCCACCGCCCCGCCGAGCCCGCCGATGATGGTGTGATCCTCGGCGGTGACGATGCGGTTGGTGCGCTCCGCGACCGCCACGATCGCCGCGACATCCAGCGGCTTGATCGTCGGGACATGGAGCAGACTCGCGGCGATGCCCTCGGCGGCGAGGAGGTCCACCGCCTCGAGGGCGCGCACCGTCTCCACCCCTGTCGAGATGATCCCGACATCCGCTCCATCGCGCAGGAGGACCGCGCGTCCGATCTCGAACTGATGACCGGCCGGGAAGATGGTGGGTCCCGGATCGCGGGTGAGCCGGAGGTAGACTGGCCCGTGGTGGGCCTGCATCGCGGCCATCGCGGAGCGCAACTCGACAGCGTCGGCGGGAACGATGGTGACCACCCCGGGCATCGCGCGGAAGACGGTGATGTCCTCGACGCTCTGGTGGGTCTTGCCCGTCTTTCCGGTGAGGATGCCGGAATAGCCGCCGCACATCTTCACGTTGAGTCCGGGTTGGGCGATGACCACCCGGATCTGGTCAAGGGCGCGCTTGGCGAGGAAGGGCACGAAGGTGCTCACCCACGGCACATAGCCGACGGTGGCCAATCCGGCCGCGACACCGAGCAGGTTCTGCTCGGCGATGCCGAGTTCGAAGAAGCGGTCGGGGACGGCGGCGGCGAAGATGTCGGCACGGGTGGAATTGGCGAGGTCACCGTCGACAACCACCAGATCAGGATGGACGGCGGCGAGGCTGACCAGTTCGTTGCCCCAGACCTCGCGCAGGGCGTGCTGCTCAGCACCGGCGAGGGGGAGCGTCGGGGTGAGGGGGAGCGTCATGCCGCGCCTCCGATCTTGGTCTCGGCCTCGGCGAGCTCGCCGAGCGCGGCCTCCAGCTCAGCGGCGGTCGGCACCTTGGCGTGCCAGAGGTAATCGCCCTCCATGAACGAGATGCCCTTGCCCTTGACGGTGGTGGCGATGACCGCGGTCGGTCTGCCTGTGGCTGCCGCCGCTTGGTCGAGCGCCGCGCGGATGCTGGTGTGGTCGTGGCCGTCGCAGGCGACGACGTTCCAGCCGAACGCGGCGAATTTGCCGCCAGGGTCGTCGTAGGGGAAGGCGCGGGTATGGCCGGATTCGTGCGGCCAGCCGAACTGTGGCAAGGAGTTGTAATCGACGATGGCGACGAGGTTGTCGAGCTTCATGCGGGCCGCGGTGAAGGCCGCTTCCCAAACCTGGCCTTCTTGGATTTCGCCGTCGCCGAGGATGACGTAGGTGCGGAAGGGGAACCCGCGCAGGCGCGCCCCGAGGGCCATGCCGACCCCCGGCGAGAGCCCCTGGCCGAGCGAGCCGGTGCTCATGTCGAGGCCGGGCAGCGCGGTCATGTCGGGGTGGCCCTGGAGCCGGGAGTGAGCGGCGTCGAAGGTGGCGAGTTCGGCCACAGGAAGATAGCCACGCAAGGCGAGCACCGTGTAGAGCGCGATGGAGCTGTGCCCCTTGGAGAGGATGAAGCGGTCGCGCTCAGCCCAGTCGGGGCGATGCGGATCGATGTTCAAGCGGTCGAAGTAGAGGTTGACGAGAAGATCGGTGCAGGAGAGCGGGCCGCCGATGTGGCCCGCTCCGGCGGTGTGGATGGATTGAAGGATCAGTCGGCGCGCCTCGATGCTGAGACGATCGAGATCCGCGATTGCGTGCGTGCCTTGCGCGGCTCCGGATGCAGCCATGGTCGCGCCCTCCGTGATGACGTGCGGGATGGACGCGCTGAGTGTACCGAATCCGGCCCA
>JAPOLF010000340.1 GCA_029977305.1 bacterium
GTTTTCCGGTACATTCGCGAAGGTATTCCAGACTTCCCATTTCCGGATCGTTGTCCCACCATCCTGAAGAGTCGAGAGATAAATGAAAGTGAGTAAGATAAATTGCCAGCAAAGGCGAACAAGAGCATGGTAAATACCGCGCAATGAAATATCCGAACTCACCATATGGATCCTTGCAGCACTCGTCTCCGATGGCGCACTGCATGCCGACGCTTCGACAGGTCGGCGGGACCTGGACGCGGGCCTCGGCGGCGGAGAAGCCGAGGATGCCGACGAGCCCGGCGATGAGCCCCTTGAGCCCGGCGCGGCGGGAGCAGGATTGGGTGAGTTGATCGAAGGCGGCGTCGTCCATGCGACCTCCACGTCTCGCGGCCGGCAGCGGGCAGTGCGTGCCAACCTCTTGGTAGGTGGCGGGAGTGTACTGCAGGACGATTGACACGCGTTGGGATCTTGCACGGTAACGCCCCCGGGATGTCCCGGGGGCGGTGCTGATGATCGTTGGTGCGCCGTGCGGGGGAACCCCCGCCTGGCTAGTTGCAGGTGGAATTCGAACTGATGTAGACGTTGTTGCACGTCGTCGCGGTGTTGTTGTAGACCGTCGTGTTGTCGACAACGCTTCCCGCCGTCGGTTCGGTGTAGGCCGCGATGCCGCCACCTCTGCTCGCACCGGTGTTGCTGTGGATATGCACCGTGCCTTCGATGCCCCAGTTGGGAGTTTGTGATATGCCGACCCAGACGCCGCCGCCCTGGGTTTGCGAGTAGGGGTTGGTCATGGTGTTGTTTCGGATCTCAGTGGAGCCGGTGAGCGCGAGCACGCCACTGCCGTTGTTGCCGACGATCCCGCCACTGAGGGAACCTGTGCGGCTCGTGTTGCTGTAGATCCTGGAATCTTTGATGGTGACGTTCGTGCTCGCGATGTGGACCACCGAGCCCCGGTAGGTGTCGGCGGCGTTGTCGTGGAGGTCGCAGTCCTCGATGAGCACGGGGCCTGCCAAGAGGCTGATCGGCGCGTATTGCGCGTCGAATCCCTTGACCTCGCAGTCGATCGCCTTGAAGCCGTCCGCAGTGAAGGTGCACCCGGTCGACATGGCCCTTGCGCCGCTGACGTTGGTGGCGTCCAGGATCAAGCCGGAGAGCGTTACCGCGATCGCTGCCTGCTGACAGGTGCTGTTGTTATCGAGGTTGGCGATCATGAAGAGAAGTTTGTTCGCCTCCGGCCGGATGGTCACCGCATCGGTGTTGACGTCACAGGCTTTGACGGTCAGGGATTTGTTGATCTTGATCGACCAGGATTCGGCGGCGTTCACGATGTTGGTCGGCTGGTAATAGCCTTGGTAGATGGTGACCTCGGAGCCGTCCGCGGCGTTGAGGATCGCCTCCTCGATGGTGGAGTAGGGGCAGCCATTGGCGCAGACGGTGCAATCCGGCGGCGGGACAGGAGCGGAGCCACCACCGCCACTCTTCTTCTTTTTCTTCTTGCGATTGGAGGTGGTGCGGGCGCAGCGGGAGGTGCCGTCCTCCTTCAAGAGGCAGCGCCCGGAGCAACATTCAGTTCCGGTGATGCATTGCATCCCGGTGCTGCGGCACATGATCGGGGGACGGGCGACATTCGCTTCTGCGGCGGAGATGCCGAGGATGCCCGTGAGTCCGGCGAGGATGCCCTTGAGCCCGGTGCGGCGGTCGAGTGAGCCGCCGAGCCGGCGGAGGCCACGCGCAGGCGATCATCCTGCTGGCGG
>JAPOLF010000341.1 GCA_029977305.1 bacterium
GTCCCTGCCGATGGCGATAGCACACAGCAGCCCGCCAGTGGTGGAGATGCAGGGTCCTCGTCCGGTGGGACGTCAATCGCACCGGCCCGGACCAAGACGCCCGCAGCAGGCGGTGTGGTCGACGTCACCCCGGCGCCGTAGATCGGATCAGATGTCCTCGGGACGCATGGCGGGGGCGCGTTCGACGATGCCGAGCGAGCGGTTGTAGGCCTTGCGCTTGGCGGGATCGCCCAGCACCTCTTTCGCCTCGAGGATCGCACGCATCTTGTCCGACGCCTGGGGGTCCGTCGACGTGTCCGGGTGGTACTTGATGGCAAGGCGGCGGAATGCGGCCTCGATCACCTCGGGTTCGGCCAAGGGATCCACTTGCAGGACCTGGTAGAGGGTTGGACCGCTGCCTTGGGCGGCGAGTTGCGCACCGCCGACGCTCATCTGGCGCATCTTGGCGGCGAGTTGCTGCTCCGTCATCAGGTTGTTCTTGAAATCCGCAATGGAGTCGGGCGGCACGCTGAACCGCTGGGTGCAGGTGCGGCACTCGATGACAAACTGCTCTTTGATGGACACGGTGGAGAAGCCGTAGAAGGTCACCTTGCGCTTGTGCGTGAAGGCGGCGAAGGGACCGGTGGTGCCGCATTTCTGGCACGGCAGGATGAGGTACCCCGCGAGATCGAGGTGGTCCTTCGCACCGAGCCCGTAGAGCAGAGGCATGACCATGACGGAATCCGCATCCCCTTGTGTGTCAGCATCGTGAGGGGGCATCGGGACAGGCCCTGATGCCCGCTCATGGAAGGGTACCCCAATCCGCACGAATCAGGCTGATGGGCGGCCACATCCAGCATCGCTCGGGTACGCTTCACGGCGACACGGCCCGGGTCGCACCGGCGCTGCGTGAGATGAGGAGAAGGTGCTCCATGGCTGACAGGGCGGCAGGATCGGCGCCGGAGCCGGAACTTGGTCGGTTGGTCGTGCATTGCGAGGATCGGCCGGGGATCGTCGCCCCGGTGTTTCAGTTCCTGTACCAACGGGGAGCGAACATCGTCCATTCCGACCAGCACAGCACCGATCCGTTCGGCGGGCGATTCTTCATCCGCATCGAATTCGCGGCTGAACGTTTGGCCGAACGCCTGCCGACCTGGGAACGGGAGTTCGCTGAGACAAGTCGCGAACTCGCCATGCATTGGCGCTGGGGGCTGGCTTCTGCACGCAAGCGCGTGGTGATCTTTGCGTCACTCGAAGACCACTGTCTGCTCGAATTGCTCTGGGAGCGGCAGTCGGGCGATCTCGATGCCGAGATTGTGGCGGTGGTCTCCAATCACGAGAAATTGCGCCCGATTGCCGAGAATGCGGGAGTCCCGTTTTTCCATGTGCCGGTGACGGCTGACAACAAGGAATGGGCGGAGGCAAGGCAGCGCGAGATTCTTGACACGTGCGGGGCCGAGGTCGTCGTGCTGGCCCGGTACATGCAGATCTTCTCCCCGGAGTTCGCCGCGGATTGGCATGGGCGGATGATCAACATCCACCACTCGTTCCTGCCGGCGTTCGCGGGGGCGCGGCCGTTCCACCAGGCGTTCACGCGCGGGGTGAAACTGATCGGGGCGACGGCGCACTATGTGACGGCCGATCTCGATGCCGGACCGATCATCGAGCAGGATGTCGGGCGCGTTGACCATCGGGCTGATCCCGATGCGTTGCGACGGATCAGCCGACAGATCGAGCTGGCGGTGCTCGCCCGGG
>JAPOLF010000342.1 GCA_029977305.1 bacterium
CTCAGCCGGTACGGAAAGTTCCTCGCCTGCCCCGGGTTCCCCGACTGCCGCAACACCAAGCCGCTGACCGAACCCACCGGCGTGATGTGCCCAGAGTGCAAAGAGGGCGAGATCGTGGAGCGGCGGTCGAAGAAGGGCCGCGTGTTCTACGGGTGCAACCGCTATCCCGATTGCGAATTCACCTTGTGGGACAAGCCGGTCCCGGTCCCTTGCCCGACCTGTGGTGCAGCGTACGTGGTTGAGACGACCAAGAAGGACGTCACCCGCTGCCTGACCTGCAACCCGAAGCCGGTGCGTACCTTCGCGACATCGGACAAGTCCGCGGTCAAGGCGAAAACCGGCGCGCCGCGGTCGACAACCAAGGTCATCAAGAAGCGCACCACATCGTCGAGGAAGCCGAAATCCGCGTGATGTAGCCACTGACCCCGCCGCGGTCCGGTCCCCGGGCCGTGGTGGGGTACCATTGCAATTCGGCCGGCGGACGTGTGTCCCGGCACCGATCTACCGACAGGATCTTCCCGTGAGCCCCTCTTCGTTCTTCGAATCCGGCCGGACCGTGCGGTCCACGACGATCCTCGGCGTGCGCCGCAACGGCGTGATCGCGATGGCAGGTGACGGCCAAGTCACGGTCGGCGATGTCGTCATGAAGCATGGTGCGCGCAAAGTGCGCGTGATGCACGGCGGTGCCGTGGTCGCGGGATTCGCCGGTGCCGTCGCTGATGCGCTGACCCTGTTCCAGAAGTTCGAAAGCGAGCTGAAGGAGTGGGATGGCAATCTCCGTCGCGCGTCGGTTGAACTCGCGAAAGAGTGGCGGTCGGACCGGTACCTGCGTCGCTTCGAAGCGCAGTTGATCGTCGGTGACCCGGATGGCCTGCTGGTCATTTCCGGCGAGGGCGATGTGATCGAGCCGGATGACGGCATTGCCGCCATCGGGTCAGGAGCGCCGTACGCCACTGCGGCCGCGAAGGCCCTGATCGCTCATACCGATCTTGATGCTCGCACCATTGTCGAATCCGCGATGGCCATCGCCGCCAACCTCTGCATCTTCACCAACGACCACTTCACCGTCGAAGCCATCGCCCGCACTGGCGAAGAGCAAACGCTTGGCGAGGCGCTGGATGCGGAAATGATGCCGCTCGACGGATTCCTGCCGCCGACTGGCGAATTCGAAGACACCGACGACACCAACGATGCACCCGCATCGGATGCCCTCCACGGCAGAGAGCTGGACTAGGCATGGTTGAGGCCGCACGTCGAGTGAGCTCAATGGCTCCGGGAGTGCGCGGGGGTGTCGATGACGCCGACACACGCCCCGCGATGGAGAACCTCACGCCGCGCGAGATCGTCGCCGAACTCGACAAGCACATCGTCGGACAGGCCGATGCGAAGAAAGCGGTTGCGGTCGCGCTGCGCAATCGCTACCGACGGCAGCAACTTCCCGCGGAGATGCGGGTCGAGGTGGTGCCCAAGAACATCCTGATGATGGGTCCGACGGGGGTCGGCAAGACGGAGATCGCGCGCCGCGTCGCCAAGTTGGTCGATGCGCCGTTCATCAAGGTCGAGGCGACCAAGTTCACCGAAGTCGGCTACGTCGGCCGCGACGTCGAATCCATCGTCCGCGATCTGGTCGAGCTGGCCATCACCAGCACCCGCACCCAGCAGCGCGACGCCGTTAAGGCCAAGGCCGAGATCGTTGCTGAAGACCGGCTGATC
>JAPOLF010000343.1 GCA_029977305.1 bacterium
CCACCGCGATGCGCGGGTCGCCCTCCCACAGTGCATCGACGACCCCCTGCCGCGTCACCCCCGACGCCGCACTGAATCGCACGATCGTCCGGCTGTGCGGTTGCCCCGCCTCGCTCGGGTAGCCACGCTCCGCCGTCACCCCGGCGATCCCCTGCAACCCGTCGATCCACTCCCGCACCGTCTGCTCGTACTGTGCGATCAATGCCGGTTCATCCACCTGCAGGGCGAGTTCCACCGCGGTCACAATCCCGGCGAGTTCCTCCTTGCCCACCTTCATCGGCCGCCCGATGGAGTAGTTCGGACTGCCGTGGAACCGCGCGTTCTCGATCATCTCCCGCTTCCCGAGCACCAGTCCGGTCGGCTGCGGTCCGCGCAGCGCCTTACCACCGCTGAACACGACGACATCCGCCCCGATCTCGTTCGTGAACCGCCACAGATTCGCGATCGGCGGGATCTGCGCTGCCGCATCCACGATCACCGGCACTCCCCGCGCATGTCCAACCGCGACCACGTCCTCGATCGGCGCCGCTCCGTTCGCGAAATGCTCTCCCGCGAACCACAGGATCGCCACCGTGTTCTCGGTGATCGCCGCAGCCACGTCGGCCGTCGTGCCACCGACCTCCACCAACCGCGCTCCGGTCTGGCGCGCCGCGAAGTCGTACCCGTTGCGCTGGCCCTTGTGGACAATGACCTCTTTCCGCGCATGGTCATCGAGGTAGGGAAGGCGCGTCGTCAACTCCGCGTCCTGCCCGGCGATGCACCCCGCAATCGTCACCGCGATACCTGCAGCCGCCCCCGAGGAGATGTAGCACGCCTCATTTCGGGTGAGTTCGGCGATCCGCTCACCCGCCTTGCGATTGAACTCCTTGATGTCAACAAAGTGCTTCGATGCCTCGACCATCGCCGCCGCCGTCTCCGGCCGCATCAGTGATCCGCCGAGCGCGGTTAGCGTCGCCGACGCATTGATCACCGGCCGCACCCCCAGCCGCGTCGCCACCGATTGCTCACGCACTGCCGTCGACATCACCGCATCCTCCGCTCATCACCCGTCCAAACGCGTGGTGTTGGCGGGCATCCTCGCACGGGATCGCCTTCACGGCACGGGGGTCGCGCCGCCGCTCCCGCTCGGTCGATGGATCGACCACCCGCCCGCGTTCCACAACAATCCGGTGTGCGGCCCCGGCCAGAATCCCCCCACCTCGAGCCGGTTCGCCGGATACGCCAGATCCCAGCACACGAAGATCACCGGCACCTCGCCCCGCAGGATTTCCTGGATTCGCCGATAGATCTCCACCCGCCGCGCCACATCGAGCGTCGACGCCCCTGCAGCCGTCAATTCGTCGATCTCCGCCTGAAACCCATACGGGTGGAAGAACGCCGGTGTGTTCCCCCCCGGCGCCGTCGGACTCGTCGGAATCTGGGACGAGTGCCAATAAAACAGATCGTCCGGGTCCACCCCGTTCGTCCACGTGTACAGGCACGCTGTCATCTGGTCGCTGAACTGATACCCCAGCGGTCCCCACAGCACCGAGGCGTCGGCCTGCCGCACCCGCACCGCCACCCCGATCTCCGACCACGCCGTCGCGATCAGCGGCAGCATCGCGTCGGTGTCCGGGTCCGCCGCCAATCCCCACAGTTCGATCCGGAACGGCACCCCGTCCCGTGCCAGCACCCCATCCGCCCCCGGCGCGAATCCCGCCTCCACGAGCATTC
>JAPOLF010000344.1 GCA_029977305.1 bacterium
GTCGGCGTCTTTCTTGTCTTTGGCTGCAACGTCAAACGTGCTGGAGCCCACCAGGCTCACAGTGAGCGAGGCGGCAACAACAACGGACTTCAGGATCCAGATGCGGCGGTCAGGTGCGGCCATGAGGGTGTCCTTTCTTCGCTCAGCGCGGCGGTCTGCCGCATAGGTCTCTCTGTCAAAGCAAGAGTGGGCCGGGGGACATGGTGATACACCGGGTGCCCGCACGCAGGTTCGTCGACAGGGTCACGCGGTCAGCTCCGGTCAAGCTCCGCCAAAACCGGCGCGAATGCCGCGATGCCGGCCATGTTGGCGGGCTCCAGCCAGACCTGGACATGGCTGATCCCGATCGCGGCGTGACGGCGGAGACTCTCCGCGAGTTCGGAGACCGAACCGCGAATGAAGGGCTCTTCCATGCTGGACGGACCGTGAGGGCCGACCTCCATCACGATGGCAGCGGTGCGCTCAAGGGTCCGCGGGTCGCGCCCCACCTCCCGGCAGGCAGTGTCGAGTTCCGCCATCAAGCCGGCGAGGCGGTCCAGATCATTGCCGAATTCGCTGAACCACACGTTCCAGGAATCAGCGTAGCGGGCGGTGACGCGCATCATCTTCGGGCTTGGGGTACCGACCATGATGGGGGGGCCGCCGGCGCGCTGCGCGCGCGGGCGGAGTTCGGCGTCCTCGACCGTCCAGTAGGTGCCGTGAAAGGTGGCGCGGCCGTCATGTAGGAGGGCGCGGAGGATCTGGATGTACTCGGTGAAGCGTGCCACGCGGTGATCGAAAGGGAAGCCGAAGGCGCGGTACTCGGGTTCGTTCCACCCGGCCCCGATGCCGAGGATGAGGCGACCGTTGCTGATCTCGTCGACGGTGTCGGCCATCTTGGCGAGCATCCCCGGCGAGCGGAAGGCGGCACAGAGGACCAATGCCCCGACCTCGACATCGGTGGTGACGGCGGCGAGGGCGGAGAGCATGGACCAGCACTCCCACGGACCGCGCGGTCCTTCTTGGGAGGAGCCGTCGCCGGGGGTGGAGTCGTCGGGACGGTGAATGAGGTGGTCGGTCACCCACACCGAATCGAAGCCGACCTGTTCGGCGGCGAGCGCCATCTCCTTGATCTCCGGCCAGCGTGGGGTTCGGCCGTCGAGTTGCCCTTCGGTGTCAGGGAGCAGCAAGCCGACTTTGAGCGGACGGGGCATCAGGGTGACCTCCTCAGTTGCCGTCAATGGTGACGCGTGACCTGCGCGCCTCACCGAGAGATGTTGGGGGCTATCATCAGGTTCCAACCGTCTTCCGGCAATGGCGGGGATCAGGAGCACTCACATGCGGGCGTACATCATCTCCATCGGCAGTGAACTCATGCAGGGAGCGCTGACAGACAGCAACGCGACCTTTCTCGCCCGGGAACTGATCGCGAAAGGGATCGAGCTCATTCACACCACCCATGTCGGAGATGATCTCGGTCGCTTGACGCGGACGATCGAGCGGGCCGCGAGCGAGGCCGATTTTGTGATCTGCACGGGGGGCGTCGGGCCGACCGATGACGACCTGACGCGCGAGGCGATCGCGGCGTTCGTCGGTGAGACGCCGGAGGTGGACCCGGCGATTCTCGAGACGATCCGCGCCTACTTCACCCAACGTGGGATGGAGATGCCGGAGCGCAACAACAAGCAGGCGTGGGTGATCCCGAGTGCGGAGCCGCTGCCGAACCCGG
>JAPOLF010000345.1 GCA_029977305.1 bacterium
TGACGGGTCACTCACTGCCGACGCATTGCGATCCGCAGCGACCGAGGCGGGGGTGGGCGGGTTTGTGATCCGCAAATGGGACTGGATCGGCTGGCAGCGGTGGTTGGATGCGGAGAACCCTGCGGTCGAGGTGGTGTTCGACGACAACGAGATAGTCGTGCTGCGGTTGGTGCCTTAGCCAGACGTCGCAGACTCCCCGCCAAGAACCGTGAGGATTCGGGGCTGGGGTATCATTTCCGTGAGTGAAACTGCGACGCACACGTGCCCATGACCGGCGCGCTGGAGGCCTCTGACGTGCGCACGACCCGCCGAACCCTGTTGACCGTCGCCGCTGCGATTCCCGCCGTTCAGGTGGTTGGTGCGTTCGCGCAATATGCGGGGGCCTTGCCCCCGGGGTTCGTCGCGGCGGAGGTCGACAACCAACTGATCGACGGATTGAACACGCCGCTCACGCCGAACCTCAACCCGGTGATCTCGGGACGCACCAACACTGGAGCGGCCGAGGTCGTCGTGGCGATTGCGGACAGCGCGGATGTGGTGCAGGTCTTCAGCCTTCCGGTGGACGGGAAGGGGCGGTTCAAGGGCCCGACGCCGGAGGCTTTGACCCCCGGGACCTATCAGCTGTACTTCAGCGACAGCTTGGTCGGGTCCTTCGTGATCGATGGTGAGGCGGAGGCGCCTGACAAGGAAAAGAGCGGCTCGGGAACGGACATCGCGCAGGCCGTCGCCTTGCCTCAGGACTTCGGCGGCGCGGTGGCAAATCTCGGGGTGCTTGAGGGCCAGATCATCACGCTGGAGCGCGAGGCGCGGAACCGCGCGGCGGCGGGCGGGGACACCTCGAAGGAGGCGGTGGACGCCCAAAAGCAAGTGCTCAAGGACAGCGGGTGGCGGCAGTTCTATTCCCTGCGACTGGCGGTGCCGGATCCGGCGGACGCATCGAAATTCCTTGTGCAGGTCAACGGGTTCGCGGTGGAGTTCGAGACGCCGGAGCAGGCTGCAGCGCTCTTCCCGGAGATCGGCGCACCGAATGCGGCGATCGAGGGACCGGTGATCGGCGAGCAGACGTCGTGGGCGGAGTTCGCCGGGATCACCAATGACACCGAGGTTCCCTATCGCGCGATGCTCGTGTCCTATCAGCAGGGGTCGATCGTCGGGCGGACGGTGTACGCCGACCTGAGCGGCGGTGCGCCGGACATGGCGGTGATGACCGGCGTGGCTGAGCGGGTGGTGGGCCGGATGGCGGCGATCCAAGAGAAGGGTGCCACCGGTCTCGGCGCGCAGATGGCACGCATTGATGATTCCACCGGGCTGGTGTCGGTCGATGAGGCGTATGACTGGCTCAACGGGGAGTTGACGCCGCTCTATCAGGAGTCGGAGAAGAGCCTCGCGAATCGGCTTGCGCTGTTCAGTCCTGCGACTGCCGCGTTCACCTCTGCGGCCGATGTGCAGGCTGGGGAGACATCGATCGGCGGACGCTATGTGACGAGCTTGCTCTCCTTCGCGTCGCCGGAACAGGCAGTTGGCTGGCTGGATGGCATCCCGGCGATGGTCGAAAACGATCCGCTGACCTCGTACACCGCTATCGCCTTGGTGGAACCGGCGCC
>JAPOLF010000346.1 GCA_029977305.1 bacterium
TCCGGCATCGGCTCTGTCGCGCCGGCGTGGAGCGCAGAGCCCGCGGCGATGTGCGCAGATTCGAGGCTGGAGACCTTGATCGCGCCAGAACTCTGAAGGAGCGTGGTGTAGGTTCGGACGTAGAGATCGACATCCCGTTTGCCGGCCACCACAACGTCACCGGGATACCTGTGCGCACTCACCCCGCTGTTCGGGAGGCCGATGGCTGCGCTCTCGGAGGACGCGTGTTGTCCGGGATCAGTGTCCATCACCGCATCTCGCTCGTCGAACGATTGCCATGACCCTATCTTGCCGTGCGAGGCACTCCGGCGCAACCAAGAGCCGCCCCCGACAGCTGTCGGGGGCGGCGGAAGGATCATCGCATAGTTGGTTCATCACGCGCTGATGTAGGAGATTCCATCTTCCAGCCGCATTGGCGGGTGCCCGATCAGGAACGAGGTCGCTGAGTTGTCGCTGCAATTGTCAATGGAGAGCATTTTGAGCTGCTCGCTGGTGACAGGTGGGCGGAGGGACTTCGGCAGGGGAGCGGAAAGCTTGACCACCGGCTTCATGAGGCCGACCGGCACCTTGGCCATCGGCTTCTTCACCCCGAGCTGGTTGGCGATAGCCTGCAACAATTGCTTGTAGGTGTAGGTCTTGCCGCCACCGATGTCATAGATGTGCCCGGCGGTGCTGGGATCATCGAGGCCGCGGAGGAAGCACTGTGCCACCTCTCGGACATTCACCGGTTGGAACTTGCTCTCACCAGTGCCGACGACCGGGATCACCGGGGCGTACTTGACGAGGGTCGCCAACGTGTTGATGAACTCGTCCCCGGGACCGAAGATGACTGACGGGCGGTAGATGGTCCACGGGATGCCGGAGTTGATGACCGCTTGCTCGGCTTGCCACTTGGCCTCGAAGTAGCCGTAGTTGGGATCGTGGCGAGTGCCCATCGCGCTCATGTGGAGGAAGCGCTTGACCCCAGCGCGCTTGGCTTCCTCAACGACGTTGACGGTTGCTTGGCGGATAAGCAGGTCGAAGGTGCGCTTCCCCTCCTCGGCGATGATCGCGACGAGGTGGATCACGGCCTCACAGCCGTCCATCGCCCCCTTCAGGGTTTCGGGCTTGGTGACGTCGCCCTCAACGACCTCGACGGTGGCGGAGGGGGTGATGCCGCTCTTGGCCTTGTTCCGAACCAAGACGCGGACCGGACGATCGCCGAGCGCCTTGAGCATGTTGGACCCAACGAATCCGGTGCCACCGGTGATGAAAATGCGACCGGTGACGGGAACTGCGTGCATGGTGTCCGCGCTCATGACCAACTCTCCTCCGTGGATGTCCGGCGATCGATGCTATTCCTCGTCGTCGCGACCATCGGCGGCTGACTGCGCGTGCATCAAGAGCGCCTCGGGATCGACGGCGAGCGCATTGCGCCCGAGCGAGCGAACCATGCCGCGCTCCTGCATCTCGAGCAGCTTGCGGGTGACGGTGACGCGGTTGCTCCCGATCATGTTAGCAAGGCTCTGATGGGTGATCGGCAGGGTGATCGCTGTCATGCCGTCGGCGGTGGGGCGACCGAATCCCTTGGCGAGGGACAACAGGGTGGTGGC
>JAPOLF010000347.1 GCA_029977305.1 bacterium
AAGACGGTGCGCGGGAAGTGCTTGCCGGCGCCACCATAGAGCCAAGCTGTGCGTGCGATCAGCACGTCACCGCCGACATCCATCAGCGCAATCTCCGCGTCGCGCTTGGTGGTTCCGTACACCGACACCGGGTCGGTGCGGTCGGACTCCACATACGCAGTCCCCTTGGTGCCGGAAAACACGAAATCCGACGAGACCGCGATCACACTGGCGCCCACGGACTTCGCCGCCAGTGCAACATTGCGGGAGCCGTCGACATTAACCGCCCGCGCCCCCGCAGGATCACGCTCGGCGCCATCAACATCCGTCCATGCCGCGCCGTGCAGCACGACATCAGGACGCCACGCGGAAACGACATCCATCAACGCATCAGCATCACGGATGTCGACGACGGCATCCACCCCAGGCCGGTCAGTGGATCCGATGCCGAAGATCGCTCGGCCCCCGAGGGAGCGGCGCAGGTACCCGCCCAGCTGGCCCCCCGCTCCGGTCACGAGCACGCGTTGTTGCGCATCCGCCGCCGACATCAGACGACGTCCACCACGGAATGGTCGCCCAGCAGCAGACGGATCGCCTGCGGCCGCAGCGGCGTGCGCTCCACTGTCACCTCCCGTCCGATCAACGAGTCAGCGATGCGATGCTCGACATTGCGGATGGTCGACTGCTCCAACAAAATCGAGTGCTCAATCTCGCACGCCTGCAACACGCAGCGCGGACCGATCGACGTGAACGGCCCGATGTAGGCATCGCGGATCTCCGAGCCTGCGCCGATGATCACCGGACCGCGCAACGTGCTTCCCTGCACCGATGCGCCGGCTTCGATGATCACTTCCCCGACGATCGTCGAATCGGCATCCACCGCGCCATCGATGCGCCGCTGAACCGTCCCGAGCACGATCCGATTCGCCTCGAGCATGTCATCTTTCTTCCCTGTGTCGATCCACTCGGCGGCGATGCGGGATGACTGCACCTCCCACCCACTGTCGATGAGGCCCTGGATCGCATCGGTGATCTCCAACTCCCCGCGCGCTGAGGGCACCAACCGCGGCGTCACCTGATGCACCTCCGGCCCGAAGAAGTAGACCCCGATCACGGCGAGATCCGACAGGAAGGTCTTCGGCTTCTCGACCAACGTGGCGACACGCCCGGCCTCGTCAAGGACCGCAACGCCGAACGCCGACGGATCCTCCACCTGCTTCAGCAAGATCTGGCCTTGCGCCTGCGACTCCGCAAACTGCCGAGCATGGCCCGCGATGCCCCCCATCAGGAAGTTGTCGCCCAGGAACATGCAGAAGGGATCGTCCCCGAGGAACGGCTGCGCGGTGATGATCGCGTGGGCGAGCCCAAGCGGCGCCGGCTGCGGGATGTAGGTGACCTGAGCACCGAATTGGGAGCCGTCACCAACGGCCGCCCGCACCTGATCCCCGGTGTCACCGGTGATGATCCCGATTTCGGTGATCCCCGCCTCGACCAGCTGCTCTAGCGCATAGAACAGCACCGGCTTGTTGGCAACGGGAACGAGTTGTTTCGCGCCCGTGGCGGTCAACGGCCGCAGCCGCGATCCCTTCCCCCCTGCCAGCACGAGACCCTTC
>JAPOLF010000348.1 GCA_029977305.1 bacterium
CTCGACCTCGACCAAGTGCGCCGCGAAGCCCGGGGCACTCTCGGTGATCGCGGAAGAGCCCTTGCCGTACACCGGCTCGTACTTCCCAGCGACCGTCATGGTCTTCTGGGCGATGGACTTGAGGCTGATCCCGGATTCGGGAACGCCCTTCACCCGCACCATACCCTCAGCGATCTCGAGGTCGTCCGCCGAGGCCTCGAGTTCCTGCGCGGCGATCTCGAGGATCTGGCGGCGAGCGTCCTCTGCGGCGCGTTGCACCGCGATGCCGACGGTGTAGGTGATCTTCGACCCGCCGGTGCCGCCCGCGAACGGCGCGGCATTGGTCGAGGCGGTGGTCACGGTGAACTCCTCCGCGGAGGAGCCGAACGTCTCGGCGGCGATCTGCGCGAAGGAGGTGTTGCCACCGGTGAGATCGACCGACCCGAGGACCACCGTCATCCGGCCGTTCATATCGAGGCGGCAGATCGCGGTCGCGGGTTCGATGCCGCCTGGCCATCCTCCGACGGCCACCCCGACGCCACGCCCGGCCTGTCGGGCTTCGTCACGCTGCTTCCATGCCGGATGCTCACGCAGGGCTTCGAGGGTTTCCTTCAGCCCGATGCGCGGCCACGCAGCACCATTCGGCCGCTGATCGCCCTGGACAACGCAGTTGCGAATCCGCATGTCGATCGGATCGAGCCCGAGGGCGTCGGCGAGGTCGTCCATGGCGGATTCGATGGCGAAGGTCGCCTGCTGGGCACCCGGTGCACGGTAGGCACCAGCAGATGGCTTGTGGGTGAGCACCTCATGGCCCGAGATCTCGAGGTTTGGGAAGCGGTAATACCCACCGAGGAGGATCGAACCGATCTGCAGCGGTGAGCCCCCGCCCGATCCAGTGTCGAACACCACCTGAGCTTGGAGCGCGGTGATGGTGCCCTCGCGATCGGCGCCGAGTTTGACGCTGATGCGGCAATCGGGCGCGGGGTTGCCGGAGAGGAAGTCATCCATGCGGGTGAACTGGAAAAGCACCGGGCGCTGCACGGCCACCGCCGCCGCGGCAACAAGGGGCTCAAGCAGAACGAACTTTCCACCGAAGCCGCCGCCGACCGGCATCGGAACGACGTTCACGCGCTGGGTGTCGATGCCGACCGCCTCTGCCACGCGGTTGCGGCAGTAGAAGGCAGCCTGCGTGCTGGTGTAGACGGTGAGGTCGCCAAGAGCGTCGATGGAGACGAGGCAGCCCTGCGTTTCGAGATAGCCCTGGTGCACCGCTTGAGACTCGATGGTCAGTTCCACGATCTTCGCCGCTTGAGCGAAGCCGGCTGCGACATCGCCGCGCTTGAAGTTCACGGTGCTGGAGACGTTCGACGGGAGGATCAGGTCGTTGGCTTCTTCCTCGGTGGCGTCGGCGTTGTGCATGGACGCCTCGCTTGTGCCCGCCGCTCGCTTCTCGCGGACGTGAGGCGCATTCGGGTCCAAGGCTTCGTCGAGGGTGTTGATGACCGGGAGCGGCTCGTAGTCGACTTCGACCAGTGCGGCGCCATCCTGGGCGGCAG
>JAPOLF010000349.1 GCA_029977305.1 bacterium
CTCAAGAACCGGCATGAGGGTTCGAACTGGACGATCTTCGATCTCCGCGCCGAGACCAGCGCCGCAGCCGACTAGTCACCACGACGTAGGCACTTCGCCACCATTCCCGCGACCGATGGCAATGGTCGAGCAACGGGATCCATGAGGAGACATCCATGAAGCCTGGTATCCACCCGAACTACGTCGATTGCACGGTGACCTGCTCGTGCGGCAACACCTTTCAGACCAAGTCCACGCGGCAATCGCTGCGCACCGACCTCTGCAACGTGTGCCACCCCTTCTACACCGGTGAGCAGCGCATCGTTGACACCGCTGGTCAGGTCGAGCGGTTCATGAAGAAGATGGAGAACGCTGCGGCGTCGGCGGCTCGCCCCTCGAAGCGGCAGCAGCGCTTGGCGACGCGCGCCGCCGAGGTCGAGGCACAGAAGCGCCGCCCGGGCATCGAGGTCTCCGCCGAAGAGGCCGAGGGCACTGCCGAAGAGGCGTAGGCCGAACTCAGACGTTCCCAGACCCCGCTGACGCCTCCGTCAGCGGGGTCTGCTCATTCCGGGGTTGCGAGACCGGACTCGCGAGGGAACAATCACCCCGGGCTGGCCGGGACTTCAGGCGAGGAGCACCCGATGGGCGACCGTCGCAGCGGGATTCTGGTTCACCCGACATCGTTGCCCGGACCCGATGGCATTGGCGATTGCGGCCCCGCCGCGTTTCGGTTTGTCGAGTGGCTCGAGGCTGGTGCGCAGCGCCTCTGGCAGATCCTGCCGTTGACGCCAGTCGGTGCCGGTAACTCCCCCTACTCCTCCCCGTCCGCCTTCGCCGGCAATCCCCTGCTGATCTCCCTCGATTGGGTCGCCGGAGACGGGCTGATCGATCCCCACGTGCTCAACACGCGGCCCACGCCGCCACCACACCGCGCGAATTACGGGGTTGCAACGAGTTGGAAACTCCCCATCCTGCGAGATGCGGCGAACGCATTCTTCGCTGGAGCAGGGAGTCACCTGCGCCCAGGCTATGACCAGTTCCTCGCCGAGAACGCCATGTGGGTCGACGACTATGCCGCGTTTGTCGTCCTCAAGGCCGAGCACAATGGCGCATCGTGGACCGACTGGCCGGCACCCTTGCGTGATCGCCACCCCGAGGCGCTGGCCGAGGCAATGGCGCTTCATCAGTCCCGCGTCAATCAGGAACGATTCATCCAGTTCCTCTTTCACCACCAGTGGACGACACTGCGACGGCACGCCAACGAGCGCGACATCCACCTTGTCGGCGACATCCCCATCTTCGTCGCTCACGACAGCGCCGACGTCTGGACCAACCGGAACCTGTTCCGCCTGAACGCCGACGGCTCGAAACAAGTTGCCGCTGGCGTGCCCCCCGATGCGTTCTCCGCCGATGGCCAGTTCTGGGGCAATCCACATTACCGATGGTCGGAGCACGAGGCTGAGCAGTACCGATGGTGGACCGGCAGGATCACCCGCACCCTGGCCCTCGTCGATCTCATCCGCATCGATCACTTCCGCGGGTTCGCGG
>JAPOLF010000034.1 GCA_029977305.1 bacterium
GATGTCGTTGATCACCACGCCGCCCGCCTCAATGTTCTCCCACGCGGTCAGCGCACGGTCGAAGTTGTTCGTGAACACCCCCGCCTGCAACCCGAACACCGAATCGTTGATCCTATTGATCCCCTCCCCGAACGATTTCACCGGGAAGAGGCTCACCATGGGTGCGAACGCCTCCTTCGAGCAGGCATTGCACGCGGGGTGGGTGTTCTCCAACACTGTCGGCCGGAAGACGCGTCCTTCGCCCTCGCCGCCGGTGAGCACCCGCGCCCCGTTCTTCACCGCGTCCTCGATCCACGCCTTGGTCCGCGCCGCCGCCTTCTCGTCGATCATCGGCCCGAGGTCCGTCGCGCGATCGAGCGGATCGCCGATCACGATCGCCTCCGTCGCCTTGATGAACCCATCCCGGAACCGGTCATAGACCTTCTCGTGCACGAAGATCCGCTGCACCGAGATGCAGACCTGTCCCGCGTACGCGAATGCCCCGATCTTCGCCCGCGACACCGCGTAGTCGATGTCCGCATCCTCGTCGACCAGCACCCCGGCGTTCCCGCCGAGTTCCAGCACGACCTTCTTGCGACCCGCCCGCGCCTTCATGTCCCAGCCGACATCCGGCGACCCGGTGAATGACAACAGCTTGAATCGCTCGTCCTCGACCAGCTTGTTGCCCTCTTCGCGGTTCATCGGCAACACGCTCACCGCACCCTTCGGCAGGGCGGTGTTGTCGATCATCTCCGCGATCAGCAACATCGTCAGCGGATCCGCAGACGGTGGCTTCAGCACGATGCTGCATCCCGCCGCGATCGCGGGTGCCACCTTGTGCAGGGCGAGGTTCAAGGGAAAGTTGAACGGCGAGATGCCCGCCACCGGCCCCACCCCGAACCGCTTCACGATGCCCATCCGGCCCTTGGAGGAGGCGAGCAGGTCAAGCTGCATCACCTCGCCCTCGATCCGCTTCGCCTCCTCAGCCGCGGTCCGCACCGTGAAGATGCCGCGATCCGCCTCAACCTCGGCGTCGCGGATCGGCTTGCCCGCCTCCATCGCGATCATCCGCGCGATCTCGTCACGCCGTGCCGTCATCTGCGCCGCGATCGAATCGAGGATCGCCACCCGCTCGAACACCCCGAGGCGGTTCATCGCGTGCTGCGCCTCGACCGCCTTCCGGGTCGCCTGTTCCACCTGATCGGCGGTCGCGCTGAAGGTGACGCCGATCACCGATCCGTCAAAGGGATTGGTCACCGGCAACAGGTCGTTGGATTCCACCCATTCCCCGGCGAGGTAGATCGGATAGCGCTTGGCAGCCTGCGCAGCGGGGCTCAAGTCCTTGGCGGTCGTGGCCATTGGCGTGCTCCTTCATGACGGGTCGATGGCGTAGTGCGGGGATCATACCGTAGGAATGCCGACGGCCCCGTTTCCGGGGCCGCGCAGCGCCTGGTTCGTCGTGGTCGTTACCGGCCGAGCAGGTGGTCTCCGGCCTTCGATCCGGACCATCCATCCGGCACCCCGCTGTAGCGTCCGGTGCCGTCCTCCCACCACGAGGCGTTCTGACCGCCGATCGCGGCCAACTCCGCTTTGGTGTAGACAAGCCCGTCGCGCGTCATCACCGCGAGTTCGTACTCCTCGCTCATCGTGATCGCATCCACCGGGCACACCTGCGAGCAGAGCCCGCAGAACATGCATCGGCCGGCGCGGAGGATGAACTCGCCCAACTCGCGGTCGCCCTCCTCAGACGGCACCACGTGCATCTCCAAGCAGGAGGTCGGGCAGATCCGCGCGCACAGCCCACAGGCCACGCACAGCGCCTCGCCCGTGTCCGGATCCACGCGAAGTGACGGCAGCCCGCGATACCGCGGTGCCATCTGCCTCTTCTCCTCCGGGTAGTTGATCGTGATGTTCGGCTTCACCAACCGCTTGAGCGTGACGCCGAACCCCTTGACCTCATCGAACATCGTTCGTCCTCCGCGTCGCGTCTCGACGCCGACCTGCGATCGTTACGAGCGTGCCGCACCCACCCGCGGGTGGATGCCGCCGATCCCGTGGTCCGCCGGCATCAACACCGCGTGGCCACCGGTCGGCACCACCTCGCCCCCACGCTCCAGCCGCGCGTACGACACGCCACTGAATCCGGGGACCGTCTTCGCGATTTCCTGCATCACCATCGTCGGGTGGACGTCCTTCCACCCGTAGCCCATCCGCCGCCCGATCGCCGCAAGAATATGCGCCCCGTTCTTCGCCTCACCCATCGCAGGGATCGCGGCGCGAACGCGCTGCACCGTGCGGTCGAACGACGTCAGCGTGCCGTCCTTCTCCATCGTCATCGCGAGCGGAAGGATCACGTCCGCCAACTTCCCGAGCGGCGTGTCGCGGTAATGATCCGCCACCACCAAGAACTCCAACTTCGGTAGTGCCGCGTAGAGCCGAGGATCGATTTCCTCGTGCCGCCCGGCGACCGTGTTCTCGATGTACATCGCGGTCACTGCACCGGATTCGATCGCAGCCACGAGGTCGTCGACCCCGGCACCGCTCGGCAGGGACCGCACCGGCACGAAGCCGTTGCTGGTCGTCGCCTTCTCACCCCACATCGCGAGCCACAGCGCTTCGAAGACGCGCCGCACCTCGGCCTCGCCTGGATTGCCGCCGCCGGGCATCCGGTGGGGGTGGGCACCCATGTCGAGTGCACCCTGCGCGTTCGCCGGCCCTTGCGGGCTTGCGACACCGCCACCGGCCCGTCCGAGATTCCCCGTCAGCACCGCCAGACCGACACAGGCCGCGGTCACCGCCGCCGGATCATCGCTACTCTTCGAAAGGTGCGCGCTGGTCTGGTAGATCAGCGACGGCGGGAACCCATGCTCCGGGCGCTCCGTTGCGCGGCTGCCGCCGCCCGTGCCGTAAATGATCGCCGCCCGCTTGATGTCCTCGGCGCTGCACCCGGTCTCCGTCGCCACCCGCTCGAGGCCATAACCGCTGAGGCTCTCCACGTACTCGTGGTACCCCGGGGTGCCGGTGGTGAAGTGGTGGGCCAAGCCGTGATCAAGCACCTGCTTGGCGATCCCATTGAGCAGCAGCGCGGTCGTCCCCGGTCGCGGGTTCAACCACAGCGGCGCCCGATGGCACAGCGGGTAGTTGTCGTTGCTGATGACGACGTACTTGGCCTCGCGGTAGATCGTCGAGTGATAGAACCAGTACGACGCCACCGGCTCCGTGTTGGCGATCGACGGACCGACCACCAATCCAGCCTTCGCATGGCTGAAGAGTTCTTGCAGGTTGTTGGTCGCCACCACCGGGCGCCCGAGGTGATGGTGCATCGTCTGCTCGACGGCCCGCTGCGCCGGCGTCAGCAAGCGATCAACATTGCCGCTCGCCATCACCGCGCGGCTGAACCGCTGCAGGGCGTAGATCTCTTCGTTCGTGTTGTCCGGAGAGGCCACCGCCGCGAACTTCGCCCCCTGGTGATGCGCAAAGGACTCCGCGACCAGATCGATCGCATCCTCCCACGTCACCTCGTACGTCTGGCCACCGGCTTCACGGTCACGCACGGTCGGGTAGAAGAGCCGATCCTGATGCTGGACTTGCTCATGCCCCCACTTGCCGAATTCGCACAGGTAGCCGTGGTTGACCCCACGCTCCCAAAGGTTCGTCGTGCGCCGCGCGACGCCACGGTTGGTCTCGACGTTGATCGTGCATCCGACATCACAGAATCCGCAGACCGTCTCGGTCGTGTCGAGTTCCCACGGGTGATGCCCGAAATGGCGGTCGGTCAGGGCACCCACCGGGCAGACCGCGATGCACATGCCGCAGTTGGTGCAATTCGTCTCGCTCAGGTCCTCGCCGAACGCCGGCGCGATCGTCGCCTCCAGCGAGCGGTTGTTCGACTCGATCGCCGTCACGCCGATCATCTCGTCGCAGACACGGGTGCACCGGTTGCACATGATGCACCGGTCCCACTTGTAGTCGATCAACTCGCTGAAGTGGACGTACGGGGCGCTGAACTTCGGCCGCCGGTACGGGTTGGCATTGATGTTGTGCAGGTAGGTGTTGTCCTGCAAGTAGCACTCACCCGACTTGTCACACGTCGGACAGTCCAGCGCGTGGTCGACGAGGTACATCTGGAGGATGAACTGCCGGGCGTCCATCACCTCGGGCGAGTGGGTTTCCACCTCGATCCCATCGGTGAACGGTGTCGCGCAGCTCTCGATCAGGCCGCCGCGCTTGCCCAGCACCTCAACGGTGCAGATGCGGCACGATCCCCACGTGCGCAGCAGCGGCTGATAACAGAGGTTCGGCACCTCGATGTCCGCCATGCGGGCGGCCTCGAGGATCGTCGTCCCGGCCGGAACCGTGACGTCGAGCCCGTTGATCTTGCCGGTGACCATCTTCACGTCGGTGCTGGTGACCATCGTCCGTGTTCGCCTTGCATAGTCCGTCGGCTGCCTCGGAGTCCCCGGATGGGCGTCACCGGAAGGCAAGAACGGGCGCGTTTTTCCGCCGCGATTCTAGCATAGGCCTGCCCCGCCTCGGCGTGGTCAACGCCGCTGTCCGTTCGCCCTTTTCCCCGCATGCACCGTGCTAGACTCGCCGTTACCGCGCCGCTCACCGGAACGGCGACACCCGTCAACACGAGGCACCGCATCGTGATGTCCAGCAGCGGCAAGCAGTGGGAGACCGTCATCGGTCTCGAGGTTCACGCGCAAGTACTGACCGCATCGAAGATGTACTGCGGGTGCTCCGCCCGCTACGCCGACGCCCCTCCCAACACGCACGTTTGTCCGGTCTGCTGCGGCCTGCCCGGCGCCCTCCCAGTGATGAATCGCGCGGCCATCGAGAAGGTGATCCTCACCGGCCTCGCCCTCAATTGCTCCATCCCCAGTTTCTGCAAGCTCGACCGCAAGAACTACGTCTATCCCGACCTCCCCAAGGGCTACCAGATCTCCCAATACGACCTTCCCCTCTGCATTGACGGCAGCATCGACGTCACCGTCGACGGCAGGACCGTTCATGCCGGCATCACCCGCGTCCACATCGAGGAGGACACTGGCCGATTGGTCCACCGGGTGGAGCCGGACGGCCGCGATGTCAGCCTCGTCGATCTCAACCGCTCCGGTGTGCCTCTTATGGAAATCGTGGGTGAGCCCGACCTCCGCTCCCCGGAGGAGGCCCGTGAGTACCTGATCGCCCTGCGACAGATCCTCCGGTACATCGGGGTATCCACCGGCAACATGGAGGAGGGGGCATTCCGCTGCGACGCCAACATCTCCATCCGCGAGGTCGGTGGCCCCTTTGGCTCCAAGGTCGAGATCAAGAACATGAACTCGTTCCGCGCCGTCGAGCGCGCCCTCCGCTACGAGGAGGAGCGTCAGCGCGACGTGCTGGAGGCTGGAGGCACCATCCCGCAGGAGACGCGTGGGTGGGTTGAGGCGCAAGGCATCACCATCTCCCAGCGCACCAAGGAACAGGCCCACGATTACCGCTACTTTCCCGAACCAGACCTGCCACCACTGCGCGTCTCCGAGGAGATGGTCTCCGGCATCCGCGATCGCATGCCTGAACTCCCCGCCGCGCGACGCCAGCGCTTTGCCAGCGCCTACGCCCTCAGCCCGCAGGACAGCAACGTCCTCACCCTCGAGCGCGAAATCGCCGACACCTTCGAGGCGACCCTCGGTGCTGACACCACTCCAGAGCGCGCGAAAACCGCCGCCAACTGGATTGTCAACGACGTCATGGCGCTCCAAAAGACACGCGGTCTCCCGGCCGAGACCCTCCCGCTCTCCGTCGATCAACTCCGCGGCCTGCTCGACATCGTCATCGCTGGCGAGCTTACCGGTCGGGCCGCCAAAGAACTGCTCCCGGAACTCGGCCCGGACGAGCAACCGCGCGATGCGGCCATCCGCCTGAACCTCCTCGTCCTCAACGATGACGGCGCCGTCCGCGACGCCGCCCGCGCCACCATCGAGGCCTTCCCCGCTGCCGTCGAGGATTTCCGCGCCGGCAAGCAGGCGGCCATCGGTCGGCTCATCGGCGAGACCATCAAGCGCACCGGCGGCCGCGCCAAGCCGGACGATGTCCGGCGCATTCTTCTCGAGGAACTCAACCGCTAGCCGTGCGCAGGGGTGCGCACGGCCCCGGGGAAACACACCCGGACGGCTGAGCGAGGCTCGTTGGGATTCGAGCCTCACGCGGAACATGGGGCCCGCCCGTCAGCTTGGGCGCGTCCGGAGGGAGTAGGGAATGGCGACCCAGATCGCACGCACGCCAGATGTTGAACACGGTGCAGCGCAGCACCATGATCTCTTCGCGGTCGCAGTGGAGCAGTTCCACATCGCTGCCGACGTGCTCGGCCTCGATGACGACCTGCGTCGCATCCTCAGCCGATGCCAGCGGGAGCTCACGGTCAATTTCCCGGTCGAGATGGACGATGGTTCCGTTCAGGTCTTCACCGGCCACCGCGTCCACCACAACATCGGCCCCGGTCCCGCCAAGGGCGGGTTCCGCTACCACCAGGACGTCACCCTCAGCGAGGTGAAAGCCCTTGCCATGTGGATGACCTGGAAGTGCGCAGTGGTCGGTCTCCCCTACGGCGGCGGCAAGGGTGGCGTCACCGTCAATCCCAAACTGCTCTCGTCCTCCGAGATCCAGAACCTCACGCGCCGCTACACCGCGGAGATCGCCGCGATGATCGGCCCGAACAAAGACATCCCGGCACCCGACGTCAACACCAACCCACAGATCATGGCGTGGCTCATGGACACCTACTCCATGATTCAGGGCTACTCGGTCCCGGCCGTCGTCACCGGCAAACCGCTGGAACTCGGTGGCTCGGTCGGTCGCAGCGAGGCCACCGGGCGCGGGTGCGTCTTCGCGATCGAGGAAGCCGCCAAGTCCCGCAACATTGACATCAACAAGACCAAGACGGTGGTCCAAGGGTTTGGTAATGCCGGGTCGGTCGCGGCTCGGCTCATCGCCGATCTCGGCTCCACCGTGGTGGCAGTTTCCGATTCGCGCGGCGGTATCTACAACGAGAACGGTCTCGATCTCCGCGCCGTCGAGGCACACAAAGCACGGACCGGGAGCGTCGTCGGCTACGCCGAGGCGCAGGACGTCACCAACGAGCAACTCCTGGTGCTCCCGTGCGACATCCTGATCCCTGCCGCCATGGAGAACCAGATCACCCAAGCCAACGCGGGCAAGATATCCGCCCGGCTGATTGCCGAGGCCGCCAACGGTCCGACGACCCCAGAGGCCGACAAGATCCTCTATGACCGCGGTGTGCTTCTGTTGCCTGACATCTTCGCCAACGCGGGTGGCGTCACCGTCTCCTATTTCGAGTGGGTGCAAGGCTTGCAGGCGTTCCCGTGGACCGAGGAGCAGGTCACCGAACGCCTCCGCGACATCATGCAGAAGTCGTTCCATGCCATCGACACCACGGCGAAGCACCATAGCGTGCATATGCGGACCGCTGCCTTGGTCCGCGCCATCGAGCGCGTCGCCGGTTTCACCAAGATCCGCGGCATCTTCCCGTAGGCCCAAGCGCCGGCGTCACCGGGTGAGTCGACAAGACGGCGGAGGGTAGGGGTATCCTTGTGAGAGGTATCTGACCCTCCGCCGCCGCGTCAAAGGACCATCCCAGCGTTGAGCGACGATCCGAACCTCCATCCTGATCTGCGCGTTGACACCGTCCCGAGCGGCGTGCCCTACCGCGAGCCGATGTCGGGCTGGCGACGCCTCTTCATCGTGAGCCTCGTCATGCTGCTCGCGGTGGTGGCGTTCGGCATCGGCATGCTCGCCGAGCGGAACGTCTTCTCCTTGGATGGCATCTCGGATTCCGTGATCGGGCAAGAATCCGACAAGGCCGTCTTCAGTTTCACCGACGAAACCTTTGATCAGGCAAACCCCCGGTACGCCGAAACACGGGCCCTCATCGAAGAGGAGTTCCTCTACCGTCCCGTTGACGACATCGCCAAAGCAACCTTCGCCGCCGCGCTGGATCAGGGTGCGATGGCCGGCATCGCGGCCGTCGCCGGCACGCCCGTGGCATCCGTCGCGGAGTACCAACAGCAACTTGACTTCGGGGCGGCCGAAGGGGTTGCCATGGCCGCCGACGAGACGTACACGATGTTTCTCGAGCCTGTGGCACAAGCCCAGATGAGCGAGCACCTTGGCGGCGAATTTGAGGGCATCGGTGTTTGGATCGAGCACCCCGATGGCAAGTTCCTCGTCGTCTCGCCGATCCCCGGCTCTCCCGCTGCCGAGGCCGGCATCCTTCCCGGTGATGTCTTCCTCGAGGCGGATGGCGTGCCGCTGACCGGCCTGTCCGACGATGACGGAATCGCCCTCATCCGAGGACCGGAGGGCACGAAGGTCACCTTGCTCATCGAACGCCCTGAGGTGCCCGAGCCATTCACCGTCGAGGTCACCCGCAGGAAGATCGACATCCCTTCCGTGATTTACGAACCGCTTGCAGATGGAAAGGTGGCGCACATCAGCGTCTCCGTCTTCGGAGACAAGACCACCGCCGAACTCGACACGGCCTTGAGTCAGGCGAAGCGGGACGGTGCGGAGGCTGTCATTCTCGACCTGCGGTGGAATGGCGGTGGATGGGTCACCTCTGCGCAGGAGATGGTCGGGCGATTCGTTCCCACGTCATCTGGTGTGGCCTTCTACGAGGACTACTCGCTGAATGACAATTCGGCATTGGTCGGTGTCGACATCCTCGACGGCACGCAACAGTGGTACGACGAACCGGTGGTGGTGTTGATCAATGGCGCGAGCGCCAGCGCATCGGAAATCGTCGCGGGGGCACTCCGGGATTATGGTCGCGCCCTTCTCATCGGCGAGACCTCGTTTGGCAAGGGCCTGGTTCAGACGGTGCACGAGTTCGACGATGGGTCCTCACTCCGGGTCACCACCGCCCAATGGCTCACCCCCAACAAGACCGCCATCACCGAAGACGGCATCACCCCCGACATCGCAGTTGATCCTGCAGCAGCAGGCCAGACGGGCGACCCCCAACTTGATGCGGCGGTCAACCACGTCCTTCAGGAGCTCGGACTTCCCACCGTCACCCCGAGTGCCGGAACCCCCGTCCCTGCGGGCTCCCCAAGCCCCGGTGCCACCCCTGTCCGGTGAGAAAGGGGCGATTTTCCGTCCCGAATCGTTGATTCCGAGATTTAACAATTCGAAGAAACATTGTTAAGCCGCCCCTCCTATGCTTACGGCAGCACGGGAACGCCCCGGATGCCCCGCAATCCTGAGGTGGCGCAAGTGGAGCAAGAACGGCGACCCCCAACCGGAGAGAGCGCCACCATCCTCGTCGTCGAGGATGACCCCACCTTGCTCAGCACCTTGGCCTACAACCTGCGCCGCGAGGGCTATGCCGTCATCACCGCCGGAGATGGCGAAACAGGGCTCAAGCTCGCGCGCAAAGACCTTGACAGCCTCGACCTCGTCCTGCTCGACGTGATGCTGCCCGGCATCTCCGGATTCCAGGTGCTTCGCGCCCTCCGCGCTGAGACTGACGTCCCGATCATGATGCTCTCCGCCCGCGGCGAGGAGCAGGACCGCATCGATGGTCTCGAGTTCGGTGCCGACGACTACGTGGTGAAGCCCTTTGCCCTGCGCGAGTTGCTCGCCCGCATCCGCGCCGGAGTTCGCCGCCGCGCCATTCCCGCCGCCCAGCCACCCAGCGTCCTCTTCCGCGGACCACTCACCATCGAACTCGACAACCACACCGCTGCGGTCAGTGGTGTCGAGCTCCAATTGCGCCCCAAGGAATACGGCTTGCTCACCACCCTGGCCATGGAGCCCGGGAAGGTCTTCAGCCGCCAGGATCTCTTGGACACCATCTGGGGCGAGGAAGTGATCGTTGACGAGCGGACGGTCGATGTCCACATCTCGTGGCTGCGGGGCAAGCTCGCAGACGCAGGTATGGGCACCGGGGTGATCCGCACCATTTACGGGATGGGGTACCGCTTCGTGGTGCCCGAGTCGACAACGGCGGAAGAATCGTTGTCGGCCCATCCCGTGCGGAGGTGAACATCACTGCAGGAGGGCCCGCCTGCAGGCGCTGTTGGTGTCGCGGATGAGGTGTCCGCGATTCGATCGGAAGTCAGGAGTGTGAGCATGTCGTCGTTCGTCAGGAAGTTCGGCCGACGCTCGGCCGCCATCGCGCTGGTCACCGCCCTCGCCGTGACGTCCACGGCATCCGTCTTCGCCCAAGACGATCTGAGCAGCCTCACCGGGGAGATCATCTCCGATGGTTCGTCCACGGTCGGCCCGATCACCCAGGCGGTGGCCGAAGAGTTCGCTGCCGAGGCTTCCGACGTTCAGGTGAGCGTCGATATCTCCGGCACCGGTGGCGGATTCAAGCGCTTCTGCGCCGGCGAGACCGACGTCCAGAATGCGTCCCGCGCGATCAAGGAGGAAGAGGCGAAGGCCTGTGCCGACGCTGGGGTCAAGTACCTGGAGTTCGAGGTCGCCTACGACGGCCTCACCCTGGTCGTCAACGAGAACAATGAAACGGTCACCTGCCTCGACATGGCGAGCCTCACCAAGCTCTGGCAAAAGGAGAGCCCCGCGATGACCTGGGCCGACCTCAATGCCGAATGGCCGGCCGAGCCGATTGCGCTCTACGGCCCGGGCACCGACTCCGGCACCTTCGACTACTTCGTCGAGACGGTGCTCGGCAAGGAAAGCGAGATCCGCGAGGACTTCACCCCGTCCGAGGATGACAACGTCCTCGTCGAGGGTGTGGCCAATGACGAGAATGCCTTCGGCTACTTCGGCTACGCCTACTACGTCGAGAACGAGGATTCCCTCAACGCGGTCGCGGTGGACAACGGCGAAGGCTGTGTCGCTCCCTCCGAGGAGACCATCCAGGACGGCACCTACGCCCCGCTTTCGCGCCCGCTCTACATCTACGTCTCCGAGGAGAGCCTCGCTCGCCCGGAGGTGCAGGCCTTCGTCGCCTTCTACCTCGACATGGCCGGAGAGTTGGCCACGGATGTCGGCTTCGTCGCCTCACCCGATGACGTCTACGCCGCCGATGTCACCGAGCTTGAAACCTTCCTGACGGGTGGTGCAGAGGCCACGCCCGCGTCCTAGAATCCACCGAGCCGGGGCGGGGTGACCCGTCCCGGCTCAGCGTGTCCGAGTCGATACGCCAAACAGCACGGAGATGTTGATGGAACCAGCGTCCGCCCCAACCCCGCCGGTCCCGGTGCCCCCACCGCCGACGTTCAGTCTTGCCAAGCGACACCACGTGGGCGAGTCAGTCATCCGAACCGTCTTGTTCCTCTGTGCCGCAGTCTCCGTGCTGACCACCATCGGGATCATCATCATCCTGGTCGAGCAGGCGTGGGAGTTTTTCCGGGAAGTGCCGATCACCGACTTCCTCTTCGGCACCAAGTGGACCGCCCTGTTCAAGACTCCGGAATATGGCGTCTTGCCGCTGGTGGCAGGCACCCTCTGGATCACTGCCATCGCGATGCTCATCGCCGTGCCACTCGGGGTGATGAGCGCGGTCTACCTCAGCGAGTACGCCTCCCCCAAAATCCGGGAGTGGCTGAAGCCCACGCTGGAGTTGCTGGCCGGCATCCCGACCATCGTCTTCGGGTTCTTCGCGGTCACCTTCATCCGCCCGCAGCTGCTCGAGCGGATCTTTCCGTCGATCGGTCCCTTCTCCGCATTGGCGGCCGGCGTTGCTGTTGGGATCATGATCATCCCCTTGGTGGCGTCGCTCTCCGAGGACGCCATGCGTGCGGTGCCGCGCTCCCTTCGCGAAGGCGGCTACGCCATGGGCGCCACCAAGAACGAAGTCTCCTGGCAGGTCGTCGTCCCCGCCGCGATCTCCGGAATCATCGCGTCCTGCATTCTGGCGATGTCCCGCGCGGTCGGCGAGACGATGATCGTGGCGCTCGCCGCGGGCTCCAAAGCGCAACTCAGCGCCAACCCGCTCGAGCCCATGCAAACGATGACCGGGTTCATCGTCCAGACCTTCTCCGGCGACGTGGTCGCCGGATCAACCCCCTACCTCTCCCTCTTCGCGGTCGGATTGCTCCTCTTCGTGATCACCCTGCTGCTGAACATCTTCAGCCAATTTGTGGTGGCGCGATTCCGCGAGGTGTATGAATGAGCGACCTTGCATCGGCACCCCTCTCCACGACCGGGCTGCGCCGTCGTCAGCGATGGTCCGCCGCGATGGCGATCATCCTGCTCCTCGCGACCCTGGTAGGCGTTGTCGCGCTCATCGCCTTGCTCGTCTCGATCATCTCGCAAGGCGCCCCGTGGCTCTCCTGGCACCTGCTCACCAACATGCCCTCTCGCAAGGCCGAGAAGGCCGGCCTCTATCCCGCTCTCATCGGCTCGATGTGGGTCATCACCCTGACGGCGCTTGTCGCCTTCCCGATCGGCGTGCTCACCGCTGTCTATCTGGAGGAGTTCGCTCGCAAGGGACGCCTCTCCAAGGTCATCGAGGTCAACATCGCGAACCTCGCCGGCGTCCCCTCCGTCGTCTACGGCTTGCTCGGGCTCGGGGTGTTCGTGACCTGGCTAGACCTCGGTCGGTCGGTCATTGCCGGCGCGTTGACGATGGCCCTGCTCGTGCTCCCGGTGGTCATCATCTCCAGCCGGGAAGCGATTCGCGCGGTGCCAAGTTCCTTGCGCCAGGCCGCTTTCGGCCTCGGGGCAACACGATGGCAGGTGGCCTGGGACCATGTGCTCCCAACCGCCCTCCCGGGCATCCTCACAGGCGTGATCCTCTCCATCTCGCGCGCACTTGGAGAGACCGCACCGCTCATCGTGGTCGGTGCCGCGGCCTACGTGACCTTCCTCCCGGATTCGCTGCTGTCGAAGTACACCGTCCTGCCGATGCAGATCTACGAGTGGTCTCGTCGCCCCAAGGACGACTTCCAGGGGTTGGCCGCGGCTGGCATCATTGTGCTCTTGTTGCTCCTGCTGCTGCTCAATGCCGTGGCGATCTGGCTCCGTTCACGCGCATCGCGCAGAGTGAGGTGGTGATCCCATGACCGAACGCGCAGCAACCGTTGACCTGACGTCGGTGCGAGGTGGTCGCATCGCTGCCCCACATGCCCTGGTCGACCCCGGAACCGATGACTCCGTCATCGTCAATTTGCGCGACCTCGCGGTCTGGTACGGAACCTTCCAGGCAGTGGGCGAGGTCAACTTCGACGTCCCACGCAACAAGATCACCGCGCTCATCGGTCCATCCGGGTGCGGCAAGTC
>JAPOLF010000350.1 GCA_029977305.1 bacterium
CCATCGGCGGCAGGTTGGTCGACGGAGGACAGCCCGCCGGTGAGGTTGTATGGCGCGCCGATCAGGATGGGATCGCCGGATTGGGCCAACGCTGTCGGATCGGCCAGCAGGTGGCCGGCGAAGGGGGCAGCAGCGCCGAGGGCTGCTGCGCGGATGACGATGGCGCGTCTGGTGATGGTGCGTCGCATTTCGGTGACTCCCTGCATGCTCATGTCATGTTGATGGGCGTCTGGGATCTTCCCAGGTCGCTGACATCGGTCCCACTGTGGTGCATGCATTAAACCAAAAAGGGGCACGATTGAGGTGTGGGGCGTAGTGGACCCCTTGCGGTGTGAGGACAAGGGAATGCCCGGGCGAAAACGCTCCGCCCGGGCATTCGACATGTGCTGATTGCGGATTACGCCTCGGGGACGACCTCCGGCACGACGATCTCGAGGAGCTCGTTCTTGCCGTCCTTGACCTGGATCAGCGCGACCGACTTGCTCGGGATGCGCGAGCCTTCCTCGTAGGAGATGGTCCCGGTGACACCCTCCCAGCCGGCGGTGGCGGCGAGCGCGTCGCGGATGGCGGGACCATCGGTGGATCCTGCCGTCTCGATCGCGTTGGCCATCAGATAGATGCCGTCGTAGCCGAGGGCGGGGAAGACGTTCTCCGGCGGGGTGCCGTACTTGGCTTCGTAGGCGGCGATGAAGGCTTCGGCCTTCTCCGATTGGTCGTAGATGCCTTGGTGCGTGGTGAAGTAAACCTCGTTCACCGGGCCGGCGAGTTCGGCGAGGAGCGGGGTGTCGAACCCGTCACCACCCACGATCGGACCCTGATACCCCATGTCGCGCGCCTGCTTGACGATGGTGCCGACTTCGCCCGGGTTCGCCGAGACGAACCAGAAGTCCGGTTGCGGATCGAGGTTCTTGAACTTGGTCAATTGAGCCGAGAAGTCGGTGTCGCCCATATTGAAGGCAAGGCGGGAGACCGCCGTTCCCCCGATGTCATCGGCGGTGAACCGCTCATCAAAGTACTTTGCCAAGTACTTGGTGTAATCGGTGGATTCGTCCACGAGCATGGCGCAGGTTGTCCACCCCTGCTCCTTGGCGAACTCGGCGGCGACGGCCGCCTGCACGTTGTCGCCGAAGGGGAGCATGAAGATGTAATCACCGACGCTGGTGATGACCGGTGCGGTGCCTGCGACATCGAGGAACGGCACCTGATTCTGCTGCGCGATCGGGCCCGAGGCCTTCATGTGCGAGGTGTCGGTGAGACCGACGATGGCGACGACCTTGTCGGACGTGACGAGTTTCTTGGTGAGCGCGGACATCGTCGGGAGATCGGATTTCCCGTCGTAGACGATGAGTTCGATCGGGCGACCGAGCACACCACCCGCGGCATTGATCTCCTCCACCGCGAGGAGGGACCCATCGGCGGCAGGTTGGTCGACGGAGGACAGCCCGCCGGTGAGGTTGTATGGCGCGCCGATCAGGATGGGATCGCC
>JAPOLF010000351.1 GCA_029977305.1 bacterium
CGCTTCTCGCGGACGTGGGGAGCATTCGGGTCCAAGGCTTCGTCCAGGGTGTTGATGACCGGGAGCGGCTCGTAGTCGACTTCGACCAGTGCCGCGCCATCTTGCGCGGCGGCATCGCTCTCCGCCAAGACCAGGGCGACAAACTGACCGGCGTGGACCGCCTCACCGAACGCGATGGGGGCTTTTGCAGGGTTGCCATTGGCGTCTCGCGTGAGCGGCAGGTCGTCCGCCGCCAGCACCGCCACGACACCTGGCACCTGCAGCGCGGCTGATTTGTCGATCCCGCGAATACGGGCGTGCGCGTAGGTGCTTCCGACCGAGCGGGCGAAGAGCATGCCGGGGACCCGCAGGTCGGCAACGTACCGCTCTTGGCCTGTGAGTTTGGCCGGGGCATCAAGACGCTTGACTCGCTGACCGACGGCGACATGCCCGCTCATCACCAACCTCCTGTGCCTGACAGAATCGTCCACGCAGTTCTGCGTAGGATTCTAGCACCGGGTTGGGTGCGCCCTTCCGAGCCCGCTTGCGGTCTACTCCGCGGCGAGCACGTCGTGCGGCCCCCATTCGCGCACACGCATGGGTTTCGCCTGCCGATCGTTCATGAACCCGAAGCGCTCGAGCAACGCCTCGATCTGCGCCGCGGAGTCCGCCTGCCAGAGCGAGAAAATTCGATCATCGTTGAGATCCGGTGACCAGGCCTTGATCCACTTCGGCCCGCTACCCTCGGCGAGGGAAACTTGGGCGAGGTCACGCAACCGGCTTGGTGCCACCGCAATGGTGTCGTCGGACGGGAGGTGTTCCACGAGGTAGAGCGCCATGGGTGACTCCGAGGTCGGCGGTTGTTAGGACTGCTGACCTTTGCCACTGCCGCGGCGACGTCGCCGCCGCTTGGCCGGCTTGGCCGCGGCATCCTGCCCTTCTTCTGCCGCCTGTTCCGGCGACTCCGGCGTTGCTGGGGCCTCCGTCGGCGCCGGAGCTTCGGCTTTGACCGGGGCTGGTCGCGGCGCCGGGGGGCGCTGCTGGGGAGGACGCACCGGCGGAGGCGGTGCCACCGGAATGGGGCCGAGATCCGCGAGCGGCAAGGTGATCTCGGAGTTGTCGTGATCCAACCGGAGGGTGACCAGTTCGCGGAGCAGGTGCATCGAGACCACGATGCCGCTGCCGTGCTCCGTTTCGAGTGGCTGTCCGAGGCGCGGCATCACCGCCTTCATCTGCTTGTACTGCTCATTCTCGTAGGAGAGACAGCAGAGGAGCCGCCCACAGACGCCGGAGACCTTGTTGGGATTGAGCGGCAGGTCTTGCGTCTTCGCCATGTTCATCGAGATCTCGGGGAAGACCGGGAGCCACGACGAGCAACAGAGCGTGCGCCCGCAGCGACCCAGTCCGCCGAGGAGGCGCGCCTCATCACGCGGGCCG
>JAPOLF010000352.1 GCA_029977305.1 bacterium
TGTTCACCGAGCCGGTCTCGGCGCGGATCGTCTCGTAGATTTCCCAGAACTGCTCCGCGCCATCGCTGCCCAAGACCTGCGCCAAGGATGCGTTCATCGCAACCTTGGCGCGGTCGTTGTCGAGCAGGGTGTTGTCGACGTCGAAGAACGTGGTCAGCTTCACGAGGTCGCCATCGCTCCGGATCAGACGGGGACGATCAGGTTCTTCATCACGCCGCCGCTGAGCGACGCCTCCATCGCCGTGGCGAAGTCCGTCACCGGATACGCCTCCGCGACCAACGGCTTCACGTTCAGCGCCCCGCTGGAGATGGCCTCGATCGTCTTGGGGTAGCAGTAGGGGCCGAGGTGGCTGCCGTGGATGTTGAGTTCCTTGGTGTCCCCGATGACCGTCCAGTTCACCGTCACCGGATCCTTGAAGACGCTGAACTCGACGTAGGTGCCGAGTTTGCGGATCATGGCAAGTCCTTGCGTCACCCCGGCTGGGTTGCCGCTCGCCTCGATGTAGACGTCGCAGCCGTACCCCTCGGTCAGCGCGCGGACCTCTGCCACCGCGTCCTGTGTGGTGACGTTGAAGGTGTGGGTCGCACCGAACTCGCGGGCCAGGTCGAGGCGGTAGTCCATCGCATCGATGGCGATCAACTGGCCCGCGCCCTGCATCTTCGCGATCTGCAACATGCACAGGCCGATATTGCCGACACCGCAGACGACGACCGTGTCGCCGGGCTTGATCTCGCCGCGGTCCACCGCGTGCCACGCGCAGGCCGCCGGCTCGATGTAGGCCGCCTCGCCGATGGTCAACGTCTCCGGGACCTGGTGAATGCGCGCCTTCGCCGGATAGAGGCAGTACTTCGCCATCCCGCCGTTGAGGAAGTGCTTGAACCCGAAGATGTGGTGAACCTGACACATCCAATAATGGCCGCTCTTGCAGAATCGGCACTCCTCACACGGCACGATCTGCTCCGCGATCACGCGGTCGCCGATCTTCACGCCGTGTTTCTCGCCCGCACCCTCGCCCAAGGCGACCACATGTCCAGCGTACTCATGTCCCGCGATGCACGGCCCCTCGAGATAGCCGCCCGAGCCGTTCTCACCCCAGAACAGCGGTGCACCGAGGAAGCACTTCATGTCCGAGGCACAGATCCCGCAGGCATCAACCTCGATCAGCACCTCACCCGGACCGGGCTTCGGGACCGGAACCGTCTCAACGCGGTAATCACGCGGACCGTGGGTGCGCACGGCGAGCATCGTCTCGGGAAGGGACATGGCGACATCCTCCAACCGCATAGGGTGATGGCAGCACAGCGTGGCGCGCTCCCGGCAGGATACGGCAGCGCTGGGGAGACTGTCGGCTGCACCGGGCTGTCCATGGCGCGCTC
>JAPOLF010000353.1 GCA_029977305.1 bacterium
GCCAATCCGACAATCGAGCGGCTGTCCCTGGGTCATCGTCCCAATCAGTTGTCCTTGCGCGTTCATCACCGGACCGCCGCTGCTGCCGCCGGACGCCACGGCGTCGGTGATGATCCATGCGGGACCTTCGATGCCCGCCTCGAAGAGGAATCCGCTCACGATGCCCGTGGTGTAGATGACCGTGCCATCACCGAGGGTGGGATAGCCGAGGATCGAGAGGGGATCACCGATGACGAGTGCGCCGTCATCGCCCGTCGGCAGCACCGCGAGGTTGAGCGCCGCGGGATCGATGGGGGAGCGGACCTCGTCTTGGGTGATCCGGAGCACCGCGAGGTCGAGGGTGGGGTCGTCGGCGACGATCTCCGCGACGAAGCGCAACTGGGGTTGGGAGCGTCCGTCGGTGACGAGAATCGCGAACTGGGTCCAATCGGGGGTGTATCCGTCGGCGGCGGCATCGTTGAAGATCGGATCGGGCGTCTCAGGCGGGGCGATCACATGGTGGTTGGTGAGGATCAGGCCGCTCGTGGTGATGACGGCGCCGCTGCCGTTGGTGACGTAACTCCAACTGCCGTCGGAACCGGTGAGGAGCGGGCCGATCTGCACCGTGGCGGCGATGGCGTTGGCGAGGACAGCGCGATCGAGCGATTCGCCGAACGCGGGGCGTGGGACGACCAGGCAAAGCAGCGCGAGAACCAGGGCGAGCGGGTGGATGGCGCGGCGCATCGTCGGACCTCCTCCGTGGGATCTCGGTGGCGTGATGCTGCATTGTCCCGCAGGGCAGCAGGATGTGTCAGCGGATGTCGGCGATGGAGATCCGCTCGAGGGCAACGCTGGCACTGCCGCCGGCCGGATTGCCCATGGCGCCGAACTGCGCGGACATCTCCGGACCGATGGCCATCGGGGTGATGCCGAGCGCGGCGGTGACGTCGACCCCGTTGATCCACAGCGTCGGGACGCGATCGCGCAGGCGCACCTCGACCCGTTGGATGGAGCCGGGGACCACCTCGGCGAAGGAGACCGCGGGCTGCCACGGATAGAGGGCTCCGGAGGCGGCGTCCTTGCTCGAGATGGCAACGAGTTTGTTCGTGGGGTCGACGGCAAATGACCACGAGGTCTCGGGGCTGAGCGCCTCGATCACCACGCTGGCTCCGCCGGAGACGTCGCGGATGTCGGCGATGATCGCGATCGGCGTGGAGGGGAGTGGAGTCTCCCCGATGGGATAGGACCAGAGTGAGCCATCGGCGAAGCTGAAGGTGAGGGCGCCGTCGACATAGGCGAGCGAGACCGAACCTTGGGTGCCGGTGCCGTAGACCTGCGAACCGGCGAAACCATCGACGCTCTGCA
>JAPOLF010000354.1 GCA_029977305.1 bacterium
CGACGCGATGCAACGCGAGCAACACCGTGCCATTGGTGACATAGGTGAGATCGGCCTGGTGTCCGGTGCGCGCGCCCTCGAGCCAGGAATAGTTTGGCCCGACGTCCTCATAGGTTCCGTCCTGGCGCGCGAAGAACCGCGCAATCAGGCGCATCGCCATGCTCGAGGTGTAGAACTTTTCCGCCTTCTCAAGGTCGTTGACCCGCAGCGACACCTGGTGCCCAGGGAGCACCGATTCGGCGACCTCGACGACCCCTTCGGTCGGGTTCACGGTGATGTCGATCACGCCCACCTCGCCGCTCGGGCCGAAGAACCGCTCGACAACGTGATCGCCGATCTTGGGGAGCGTCCGCTCGACCCACGGTTGATCACGGCGAATGGCAGCAACCATCGCGCCAGGCGCCATGCTCTCCAACGCGACACGATCGCCGCCATGCAAGACGATGCCCATCGGAGGCTTCGGATCATCAAGCGCGCCGTACCACCGGTACAGCGCCTCGATCACGCGAAGCGAGTGCGCGGCGACCGTGAGGTCCGTGTAGGGATCGTCGAAGCCCAGTCCGTGGGAGTTCCGCGAGACCACAACCTCGGCGTCAGGAACCGTGGTGACCGCGACATTCGCCTCAGCGGCCAGGCTATCCGGGACTTCAAGCAAAAACCGGTAGGCCATGGAAAAACTGCTCCTTGCGGACCATTGCATCCCGATGTCGGCGAGGAAATCCCCGACGCACCTCACTGGGGAGTGTACCGCAGCCTCACGGCAAACCGTGACGAATGGGCCCCGAATCGGAATTGCCCGATAGAACGGACACCGGGTACCTTCGTACCGGATGCGACGGGCCGTGAAACCCGCCCCGTGCCACCGGCGTCTCCTCCATACACCCCGCAGTGACACGATGGCTCGGCCGACGACGGCCCCCTCACCCAGGAGCTGCACCAACCATGAACCTCTTCGACCTCCACCATCTCGACACCTGCGATCGACGGCAGATGCTTGTCGGCGCCGGCGCGGGATTGATCGCCGCGCTCGGGAGCACAGCGACGCCCGCTCTGGCTGCCTCCGGCAAGGACCTTGCGCGCTTCGCGTTGCGCTTCGAGGGGAAGCGTTACGTCTGGGCGGGAGCTTCCCCCCGGACTGGGTTCGATTGCTCCGGTCTGACGATGTACTGCGTCAAGAAGATCTTCAATCTGGACATCACTCATTCGGTGAAGCTGCAGTGGGACTATGGGACGGCAGTCGGCAACGGGGACTGGGAGGCGGGGGACCTCGTCTTCTTCAAGAACACCTACGAGCGCGGTCTCAGCCATGTCGGGATCTACGTCGGACGTGGCAACT
>JAPOLF010000355.1 GCA_029977305.1 bacterium
GTGATGTCCTCCCCAACAACTCCATCACCGCGGGTCGCGCCATGGTGCAGCACCCCGTCGATGTAGGTCAGTGCCACGGCCAAACCGTCGATCTTCGCCTCAGTGACATAGGTGAACGCCGTGCCCGGCAGGATCCGCAGCATGCGCTGCTCCCACGCCCGCAGCTCGTCCTCGCTGAATACGTTGCTCAGCGACAAGAGGGGGATCGGATGGGTGACTTCGGCAAACCCCGCCTGTGGAGCAGCACCTACACGCTGGGTCGGGGAGTCCGGGGTCACCAGATCAGGGTGCTCGGCCTCAAGCTTGGCAAGTTCGCGCAGCAACGCGTCATACTCGGCGTCTGAGGCCTCAGGCGCATCCAGAACGTAGTAGGCGTGGTTGAGCCGGTTGAGCACCACCCGAAGCTCTGCGACACGCCGTTTGACCGACTCTTGCGCGTTGCTCACGAAGGTTGACCTCTTTCGCCGATGCGGCTTGGCAGGCCGGGCGAAAATGCGGAAAATAGGCGAACGTACGCAGCACATACTAGCACAGCCATTGCTCTTCCCCGCGTTCTCATCGGAGCGCCCGTGACCGACACCGTTTCCCCGGATATCGCCCCATCGCAATACACGCACCTCGTCGGATTGGCCGAGGCCTTCCTGCGCGATCGTGGCGGCATCGCGCCGGAAGAGGCTCTCGTCGCCCATGTGTTCGGCACTAGCGCCTCCGCCACCATGTGGAAGCCGTTGCTCCGCAGTTGCCTCGCAGGGAACGAACGTCTGTCGCTCCGCCCGGATGGGTGTTGGGTCCTTGCGGGTGCCACGTTCGGTGGGGAGATCGCCGGTGGGGCGTCGCTCCTTCCGGAGTTCGTGGTGGTCGACGTGGAGACCACCGGCCTCAAACCGACGACCCAACGCGTCATCGAGGTTGCCGCCATTCGCTATCGCGATGGAAAGGAGATTGCACGCTGCGACACGCTCGTCAATCCGCATCGGCGCCTTCCCGGGTACATCGTCTCGCTCACTGGCATCCGCGACCTAGACCTCGTCGAGGCACCGGAGTTTTCCGCCATCTCGTCCCACCTGCAAGAGGTGCTCGCCGATGCGGTGCTCATCGGCCACAACGTCCGGTTCGACGTCGGATTTTTGAATGCGGAGTTCAAGCGCGCCGGGCAACCATCGATCGGCAATGAACTGCTCGACACCATGGGTCTTGCGGTCCGATTGATGCCGCATGTCCGCAAGCCGAGTCTTGAACGTGTCGCCGATGCCCTCGGCGTCGCGAATCGGGCCGGACGCGCA
>JAPOLF010000356.1 GCA_029977305.1 bacterium
GGTGGCCTTGCGGGCGGCGTCGGCATCGGGTGCGGCGGCGAGGCCGAGCATGGCGCCGATCGCGCCGAGGACTCCGGTGCGGCGGTTGGTGCGCTTGCCGAGCGTTCGGGTGAGGGTGTCGAATCGCAGCTGGTCCATGCATCCTCCTGGGAACTACACCCAACATCGGGCAATGTCTTGATCAGAGAGTATCGCCGATCTCGCTGTCTTGGCGGACTGTGTACAGGTAGCGAGGACCTGCGGGATCGCATGGAAAGGACACGACAACGCTCCCGGGATGTCCCGGGGGCGTTGTCGATGCTGGTTCGGCTGCGTCAGTTCAGGATGCAGGTGGAAGGATCTTGGAAGAAGTTGAGACATTCGGCGGCGCTGTTGCCGAAGATGGTCTGCGCGGTGGCGCCGGTGACCGTGGTCTCCGCCGTGACATAGACCCCACCGCCGTAGTCCGGGCAGGTGTTGAGGGTGATGGCCACGTCCTCGCCGATGGTCAGGAAGGTCTGCGAGCCTGGATTGCCATCGTCGCCGATGTAGACGCCCCCGCCATTGCCACCCGTGGAGATGTTGTCCCGGATCCGGGTGTTTCCACTAAGCGTGAGGGAGCCGGCGCTGATGACGCCGATCGCGCCGAAAAGGCCGGTGTTGGAGGAAACGACGGAGTCCCGGATGTCGAGCGAAGGCGCAGGCTGCCCGGAGAAAGGGGCCATCATAATGGTGGAAGCGTAGGGTCCGACGGAGTCTGTCCGATTGTCATGGATCGTGCAGGAGTCAATCACCCCGGTGCCGGAGGCGATGGTGAGCGCGGAGTATCCCAGAAGGGGCACGAAGCGGAAGTTCGCGACATCGGCGTTGCGCAAGGTCCAAGTGGCGTCGCAGATCACGAGGATGGCGGAAAAGGGGAGCTCGTGATCACCCGCGAAGTTGATTCCATCGAACACGACCGTGGGCTGTTCCGCCTCGCACGAGGATTGATCGTCGAGGACGCCGATGCTGACGAGGAAGTAGCTGGTCGTGTCAATCGATCCGGTGATGGTCGGCGGATTGTTCGGGTCGCAGGCCTTGATGGTGATGTCCTGGGTGAGCCGGATGGCGCCGTAGGTGTCGCCGTAGCCATTTGCGGGGATGTAGGTGCCGGGGCCGACGGTGACGATGTCGCAGGGTGCGGCATCGGCCACCGCTT
>JAPOLF010000357.1 GCA_029977305.1 bacterium
CAACCATCACTCGCCGAGCAATGCAGAGAGCCTCGCCGCAAGGCGAGGCTCTTTACGATGGTCCAGCGTTGCTCGCGGGTCACCCGATCCCGAGGCCCATCCGGTCGCGCACCTTCTCCATGGTCGCAGCCGCGCGCTCCCTCGCTCGATCCGCTCCCTCGCGCAGGGCGTCCCGGGCGATCGTGGGATCGCTCTCGAGATCTCGTAGACGCTCCTGCAGCGGCTCCAACTTGGTCGCGACCAGATCACCGAGATCGCTTTTGAATGCGCCGTAGCCTTGCCCGCGGTATCGCTCCTCGATGACCACCACCGGCTCGTCGCTGAACAGGCTGTAGATGCCGAGCAGATTGGTCAACGCTGGTTTTTCCGGGGACGCCACCACATCCGAGCCGGAATCCGTCACCGCTCGCTTGAACTTCTTGCGAATCACATCTGGGGCGTCAAGCAACGCAATCGTGGCGTTGGGCGAGGGATCGCTCTTGCTCATCTTCTTCGTCGGGTCATCGAGCGACATGATCCGCGCGCCTTCCGCCTTGATGTCCGGCAGCGGCAGCACCAGCGTCTCGCCGTACCGCTGGTTGAACCGCATCGCCACGTCCCGCGTCAGCTCGATGTGCTGCTTCTGATCCTCGCCCACCGGCACGAGCTCGGTGTCGTACAAGAGGATGTCGGCCGCCTGCAGCACCGGGTAGTCGAACAAGGCGGCAGAGACCTGCTCCTCCTTGCCGCCGGTCTTGTCCTTGAACTGGGTCATCCGGCGCAATTCGCCGAATTGGGTGACCGAGTTCAGCAGCCAGCACAGTTCACTGTGCTCCCGCACATCGGATTGGACGAAGATGATCGATTGCTTCGGATCGAGGCCAGAGGCCAGCAGCACATTCGCCAAATGGTGGATGTTGGATCGCAGCGTGTCCCGGGTGGTCGGCAGTGACAGCGCATGCAGATCCACCACACAAAACACGTTGTCATACTGCGCCTGCTGGTTGACCCAGTTGCGGATAGCCCCCAGATAGTTCCCGATGTGGAAACTTCCCGACGGCTGGATGCCCGAGAAGACGTACGTCGCACTCTGGGTGAGGTTGCTCTTTGCGATGCCGGTGACGCTGCAGCTCAGCGCGTACTGCACGTAGAGATGACGCCCCTCC
>JAPOLF010000358.1 GCA_029977305.1 bacterium
GACCTTCCCGAACGTCAGCGAGGAGTCGTCGGAAGACGCCCCGTTCGTCGTCTGGATCGACGGTGATCTTCGGCTGCGTCGACTTCGGGAGGGTCATTGTCAGGATCGCGCATCCCGCGAAGAGCACCGCGGTCACCATGAACAGTTGGTCGAGACCGAGCACTTTGGCCGCCACAGGGCCGAGCACCGCGAACCCGAGCAATTGGGCGGCAGTGAAGGTGAGGTTGAACAGCGCATTCGCCGGAACCAATTGAGATCTGGGCACGAGTTGCGGGATCATCGCGCCTTGCGCGGGGGCAAAGAACTGCCCGACGGTGCCGAAGAAGAACGTGACACCGTAGTACGCCGCGAGAATCATCTGGACGTGCCACTCGGGGCGGATGAACAGAAAGAGCAGCACGCCCACCGCGCGGAGGACGTTGACGACAGCCATCAACACCTTGCGATCGACCCGGTCGGCAACCGCACCGGCGAAGGGGCCGAAGATCACTCCCGGGAGCGAGAACGCCAGGATCACAAGGCTGATGGCGGTGTTGGCTTGGGCGATCTCGTGGTACTCGACGATGCCGCTGACGCGGAGAAGCAACCCGAAGTCAACCATGCTGTTGGCGGTCTGGGAGATCGCCTGCGCGAGCCAGAGACGGAGGAATGGGCCGTTTCGGAGGACGGCCTTGAACGATCCATGCCCCTCCGGACGGAGGATGCGGGGACCGCCCTCGGGATCAATGGCAGGAATGGTGACGCCAGCGCCGACACCCATCGGTGTCGCGCCGCTCACTGGGTCGCCTCTGCGGTAGCAGTGGACGCCTCGCCGCGCTTGAGGAAGGCGGTCATGCGCTTTTCGACGGTGGTCCGAGGGAGCAGGACGCGATGCTTGCAGCCATGGCACGTCAAGCCGATGTCCGCTCCGAGCCGGACGATGGTCCAGTCATGCGATCCGCAGGGGTGCGGCTTGCGCAGGCGCACCTCATCGCCGAGGAAGAACTCAACCGGGGGCTGGGTCATGGCAGATGCTGCCGCGCGCGCAGAAATGGACTACATCAAGCCAGGAATCTTCATGCCGCCGGTCAGGGCAGACATCTTCTCCTCGGCGGTAGCGGTG
>JAPOLF010000359.1:0-291 GCA_029977305.1 bacterium
ACCTTTGCCGAGTGGTCACTGCGCCGCACCGGCGAGCTGCATGCTGCGGGCGCGCCGATTGCAGCCGGTACCGATACTCCGATTGGCTGGAGCATTCCGGGTTACAGCCTGCACACAGAACTCGAACAATATGTTGAGGTGGGTATGACACCCCTTGAGGCCTTGCACTCTGCCACAGTCAAACCGGCTGAGTTTTTTGGGCTGGAAAACGAGATGGGGCAGATCAAGATCGGAGCGATTGCCGACGCTGTGCTGCTCAGTGCCAACACTCTGGAGGACATTACAGCGACT
>JAPOLF010000359.1:301-910 GCA_029977305.1 bacterium
AAGTCTGGCACTGCCTCGACATACCCGGGTTTGGCCTGGGAGGCTTCTTGGGACACTACTGGAGTTCAGCCGCCACCATCGAGCGCTGGAGCAAAGAGCTGTTTGTGAGTCAGGCAGCGACCATGACAGAGCTTACGGGCGTACTGATGTCGGCCGATCTGGATGCGATTCAGTCTCAGGGCGCGGTCGATTCTTTTCTGGACAACACGAACCGAGAAGAGCAGTTTAACGAGGCGCCTTGAGCCGTTTTCCTCATGCAGAACCCGCGTTATACTGCGCGCCCCCTAGGACCATAGCTCAGTTGGTTAGAGCGCTACCTTGACATGGTAGAGGTCGGCGGTTCGAATCCGCCTGGTCCTACCAAATGACAAACCCTCGCCAAAGGCGGGGGTTTTTCGTTTGGGGTGTAGGTTTGGATAAGAGCCGCTGTTCGACAAACGCGACCAACGGAGCGTTTGGTCCGCCGCAGCAAAGCGAAGGCGCCCGCAGGGTTCAATCGCCAGAGGCAATGGCGATTGAAGACAATCCGCCTGGTCATACCAATTTTTAAGTCTCTGTTTTTATTGGATTTTATTTTTTCAAAATCGCGCGTTTATGCGTGTTTCTGTG
>JAPOLF010000035.1 GCA_029977305.1 bacterium
CCAAGCTCAAAATGACAAAAGGTAACAAGCATGAATACCTGGGGGAACAATACGAGCTGGAGGGTACTCAGGTGGGGGTCTCTATGTTCCAATTTATCGACGAGATGTTGGAGGAATTCCCAGAGGTCATCCAGCGTCTCACTCGTCTCCTGTGACATGCCGAAACGTCGGCCATAGCTGCCATGAATCACACCTGCGGTCACCGCCGCGAGTGGGCCCGAACCATGGAAGGCATCGGCAAGCAGGTAGCTCCCATAGGCGAGCGCGACGGTGATCAGCATCTCTACCAGATGGTCACTCACCCGCGCGGTCAATTTAGCCGCGGCGAACGCCAGCACCACCCCGACCCCGACACCGACCCCCACCTCCTGTGCAAAGAGCAGCAGCGGGTTCGTTCCGTCCAAGCCACCCGTGAGCACCATGCCGGTGAAGAGGGTGTAGAGCACCATCGCCACCCCGTCGTTGATCAGGCTCTCTCCCTCGAGCACGATCGCCAGTTGATGGGGCAACCCGAGTTTCTGGACGATCGCCACCACCGCCACGGGATCCGTCGACGCGACGATCGCCCCGACGAGGAGTGCCACCGCCAGTGGCAACCCGATCGCCATGTTCAACACGGCACCAACGAACAGGCCGGTGACCAGGGTGCCGATGATCGCCAGGAACAACACCGGCCGAACCAACCGCTTGAGCACCTGTTCGTCGATGCGGAATGCGGCGTCGAACAGCAGTGGCGGGAGAAAGACGAACAGCACAACCTCGGGGTCAACCGTGGGCAACCATTCCGGAGCCACGAATCCGGCGATGAGCCCAGCGATCACCAACGAGACCGCATAGGGCACCCCGATCTTGTAGGAGACGACGCCGATCACCGAGGCGGCCACCAGCAACCAGGCGCATTCGATCACGATCGCTTCGACATTGGACGTCGCCACGGACAGTAGCAGCATGGAGAACCCTCAACCTCGCCTCGGCGCATGCCACGCATGCCTTCCGGGGATTGTATCGGTGATCGGGGGAGGTGCCGGAGGGGCCAAGAGGTAGCAGCGCCGGCGCACCTCGGTCACAATGCTCGCCGAACGCGATACACCCTGAGGAGGTCCCGATGGCCGCAATTCCCGTGGGATCGACACTGCTCGACATCACCGTCCCCTACTCCCCAGCGGTCCCCACCTGGCCAGACCACCCCGCGCCCAGCGTCGAGCCGATGACCCGGATCGCCAACGGCAACCGCAGCAACGTCAGCCTCCTCAAGATCGGCAGTCATGCCGGCACCCACCTTGACGCCAACTGGCACTTCATCGACGACGGCAAGAAGCTCCTCGAGATCCCGCTCGATCGCTGGGTCGGGCCGTGCTGGGTGGCACACCTCCCGGATGGCAATGCCTCCATCTCCGCCGCTGACCTCGAGCATGCCGGCATCCCCGCGGGCACCGAGCGGCTCCTGCTCCGCACCGCCAACTCCTTGATCTGGGCTGGCTGGGACGGGGTCACCCCGCTCGCCTTCCACCAGGACTATGTCGGCCTCGAGCCTGATGCCGCCGTCTGGCTCGTCGAGCGCGGCGTGCGGGTGGTCGGCATCGATTACCTCTCGATCGGCCGCTTCGGTCCGGCCAATCGTGAGGTCCACCTGACGCTGCTCGGCAATGATGTCCTCATCATCGAGAATCTCGACCTCTCCAAGATCGACAGCGGCGCATACACCTTGATCTGCCTGCCGCTGAAACTGGCGATCGGCGACGGTGCCCCATGCCGGGCGATCCTGACCCGCCCATGACCGAATCCGGGACCACGCACCGCCCACCGCGTATCGCCGCGCTCGGCATCGCCTCGTGGGACACCCTCCTCCGCACCGATCGGCAACCAACCCCGGTCAGCGCCGCCACGGTGCGCGAACAGTACAGTGCGCCCGGCGGGACCACCGGGAACACCGCCACCGCGCTCGCTCGGCTCGGTGCTGCGGTGACCTGCATGGTGGCGGTTGGGGATGACCCGCTGGGCGATCAGGTGTTGCAGGCCCTCGCTGCGGAGGGCATCGATGTGTCGTGGTCCGTCCGCCGTCCCGGCGAACCGACGGACCAGGCGACGGTGATCGTCAGCGACGACCCGCCGGATCGCTCCGTCATCTGGCTCCCCGGAGCCCAAGTGCGCAAAGGTGACCGTTTCGACATCGGCGCGCTCTTCGCCCACGACGTCGTCATCCTCGACGTGGCGGACATGCCACTGTTCCGATTCCTCACCGATCTCCCCGCACACATTGATCCCCGCACCCGCATCCTCGGTCCCCTGAATTACCTGGCGGATCCGAACGTCCCGGATCGGCTCGAGCTGGCCTTGCGCTGCGACACCGTCGTCGGCTCCGAGGCGGATCTCTGCGTGCTGACGGACACCTCAGACGCCGAGGCCGCCATCGCGCTGTTTCAGGGACGCATGCGCGGCAGCAACGCCCGACTCCTGGCCGTAACCCGAGGTGCCCAAGGTTCCCGCCTGATCCTCGAGGACGCGGTGATCGAGATTCCCGCCATCGAGGTTGAGGCGGTGGATCCCACCGGGGCGGGGGACGCGTATCTCGCCGGCATCGCCTGGGGGATGGCAAGGCGCATGCAGCCGATCGCTTGCGGGCGCATCGCGGCATGTGTCGGAGGGCTCGCCACGCGCAGTCTCGGAGGACAGGCCGCACTCCCCACGGCTGCCGAGGTTGCGGCACGCGTGCCGGAGTTCGCCTGAGTCCAGGCTCCCCTCCCGTCAAGTTGACACGAAATTGCAACACTCCCAACCGAATCGCGACGTTTCCTCCACGGGGCCGGGGATACATTCAGCCCGACGGCGTGGATGGTTCATCGACCCGGAGGCCGATGTCCACGCCCGCGAGGGTTGATCCATGCGGACGCTCGGCGCAGTCGTGCTCTTCGCCCTGATGCTCGCCGTCGGGGCATGGGCCGTCTATCACTGCTGGAAGTGGCTCGAAGTCCTCTCAGAGGGCCAAGCGACCTGGGGTGAGACCGGCCGAATGCTCGTGGCATTGGCCGTGCTCGTGGGGGCAGTGGGGGCAACCTATCGGATCGTGGAATGGGTGGGGAGCGAGTCGGCCAGTGGGCTGGGTCGCTCGCAGAGCAGGAGGAGCGAGTGAACGACCCAGGGACAGAAAAGCCAGGTTCGGGACTGGTCCAATCGTCGGTCCTCGACAACGAAGAGGATGCGGAGCACGCAGACCCGAAAGCCACGATGGTGCTGATGCTCCTCTTCCTGATGTTGCTCGCAGGCCTCTGGTTCCTCGTGTACCAGATCCTGCTCTCGCGGCAGTAAAGGACAGACGATGAAGATCCATGCATACGAACGCATCTATCTAGCGCTGTGCGCGGTGCTGATCGTCCTCGGGGTGATCGCCGTCGGGATGTCGGTGTTCGCCCGCGGCGTGCACCTGCCGGCACCGCACGGCACGATCCTCGCGGCGGAAGCGGTCAAGACCGCTCCCTTCGACAACCTCGGGCTGACGGAGGTCGCCCCGGGCGAGTACCAGATGGTGATGCTCGGCCAGATGTGGCAGTGGAATCCACTCAAGGGTGAGAACCCGAACGGCAAGGACATCACGATCCCGGCCGGATCGACGGTCACCTTCACGATCACGTCATCGGATGTGGTGCACGGGTTCATGGTGCGTGGCACGAACATCAATGCGATGGTCATTCCGGGGCAGATCACGGAGGTGACGTACACCTTCGACAAGCCGGGTGAATACCTGGTCATCTGCCACGAATACTGCGGCCGGTTCCACCACAAGATGTGGGGAAAGGTGATCGTGTCATGAGCAGCGTTCCCTACACCGGCAGCATGACGGCACCGGCGCCGGACAAGGTTGCCGCCAGGGCCAACTGGCGCGAGTTCCCGAAGGAGCAGATCTGGCCGATCGGCGCCCAATTGGGCCTCGGCATGGTGGCGCTCGGCCTCGGCGGTCTTCTCGGGTTGCTGCAGGCGCTCGAGCGCGTGCGTCCCGAGATCTACGAGAATCCGGCCACCAGCAAATACCTCGATTACTACCAAGGCTTGTCCCTGCACGGTGTGCTCTTGGCGCTGGTGTTCACCTTCACCTTCGCCAACAGCTTCCTCAGTCTCACCACGATGAAGGCGTTCCAGCGCCCGATGCGCAGCACCCTGTTGCTTCAGGGGAGTTTCGTGCTCGGCGCGCTCGGCGTGGTGCTGGCGGGGTTCGCGCTGCTGACGAACCGCGCGAATGTCCTCTACACCATGTACGCCCCGATGACCGCGCATGTCAGCTTCTACCTCGGTGCGACATTGCTGGTCGTCTCGACGTGGCTGGTCTCACTCAATCAAGTGCTCACCCTGCGCGACTGGCGGAAGGAGCATCCCGGCGAGCCGATGCCGCTGCTCGCCTTTGCCTCGATCGTGAGCTTCCTGATGTGGGATCTCGCGTCGATCGGCATCGCCGTCGAGGTGCTCGGGTTCCTCATCCCGGCCTCGGTCGGCATCGTGAATGCGGTCAACCCGCAGCTCACCCGGACACTCTTCTGGTTCACCGGACACGCCATCGTCTACTTCTGGCTGCTGCCGGCGTACGTCTCGTGGTACCTGATGATGCCGAAGCAGGTCGGCGGCAAGATCTACTCCGACAGCCTGACCCGCATCGTGTTCATCCTCTTCCTGCTCTTCTCCGTGCCGACCGGTCTTCACCACCAATACACCGACCCGGGCATCCCGATCTGGCTCAAGACGGCCCACTTCTTCACCACCATCGTGATCGCCGTCCCCTCGCTGATCACCGCGTTCTCGTTGATGAGCGCGCTGGAGTTGGCAGGACGCAGCCATGGCGGCAAGGGACTCTTCGGCTGGATCCCGAAGCTCGGCTGGGGCAATCCCAGCGTGGTCATGCAGTTGCTGGCGATGCTGACGTTCATCCTCGGCGGCATCACCGGCATCATCAACGCCAGCTACACGGTGAACTCGGTGGTGCACAACACCGCCTTCATCCCCGGGCACTTCCACATCACGGTCGGAACAGCCGTCGCCCAGACGATCATGGGTGTCTGCTTCTGGCTCGTCCCCTACCTCACCGGCAACAAGCTCTGGCAGCCGAAGCTTGGCGTTGCCGCGGCGTGGCTCTACACGATCGGCGTGTTGATCTTCGCCCGCGGCCAGATGTGGGGCGGCATCGATGGCATGCCTCGCCGATCCGCCATGGGTGCCGCGCAGTACCAGCCGCAGGAGTGGATGCTCTCGAACCAGCTCACCGCGATCGGCGGCGTGCTGATGACCATCGCGGGCGTCATCTTCGTCCTGATGATGCTGATGACCGTCCTCGTCAAGAACCGCGGCGTGACCGAGATTCCGGTCGCCGAGGCCGTCATCGGCCCCCGCGCGAACTGGTCTGGCCTCGACAAGCTCGGACGCTGGTTCATTCTCGCCTTCGTGCTCATCGTGCTGGCCTACGGCCCGACGTTCTGGGATCTCGCCCGGAATGGTGGACGCGCCACACCGGTTCGCATGCCGCAGATGGGCTACATGCCGCTCCAGATGCCGGCGAACATGGGTCCCGTCCTCTTCGCCCTCTACGCGGTGTTCGCGATCGCGGCACTTGTCGGTCTGTGGAAGGTGCTCCTCGGCAAACCATCCGAGCCTGCATAGCCTGTATGTCGCCTACCACCCCGCCGTCCGCATCCTGCGGACGGCGGGGTGGCATTTTGCGGGTATCCTGTGGCCACGACCCGCGCACCGGGTATGGGCCGCAGCATGAGTGAATCTCCGGACAACCAGCAGGCGACGCCGGCGAATGCGGTCACGGTGCTGTGCCCGGTGTGTGACGTGCGTGTTCCGGTGGGCGCCCACTGCGTGATCTGTGGCATCGCGCTGCCGGGCAATCCGGAATCGCTGCCGCCGATTCCCGAAGGCGACCGTGGCAGGGTGCTCAAGGTCGTGTTCTATCCGCTCGCCACACTCGCCGTCTTGCTCCTCCTGGGCATCGTGTTGGGGAACGCGCCGAGTCTCACGGGACTTCTGCTCGTGGTCGCGGCGGCGCTGCTCCCGGCCGTTATCTACGCCGCGATCGTGATCCGCCTCGATCACTACGAACCGGAGCCACCGGCGTGGATGCTGGCGGCGTTGCTCTGGGGCGCGATCGGCGCCACCTCACTGACGATCATCACGTCACTGTCACTCTCGCTCGGTTCCCCGGCGGATCGGGAGTTCATCCGCACCGTCGCCGCCGCACCGCTGATCGAGGAGAGTTTCAAGGCCATCGCCCTCGTGGTGCTGACGTATGGGTTCCGTCACGAACTCGACAACACCCTCGATGGCCTGCTGTACGGCGGCCTCATCGGGATCGGATTCGCCTTCACCGAGAACATCCTCTACTTCGAGCGGTCCTACAGCTGGTGGGGGATCTCCGGACTGGGCATCTCGTTCCTGATGCGGGCGGTCATCGGTGGCTGGGGGCATTGCGTTTGGACCGGGATCGTAGGTGCCGGCATCGGCTGGGCCCGCGGCAGGTATCGCAAGGGATTCATCCGCTTCGTGGTGCCCGTCATCGCTTTTGTTGTGGCCGTGTCCCTGCATTACATCTGGAACATCGTTGCCTTCATCACCGAGGGGTACGCGGGTTCCACCTCACAGCTCATTCGCTGGGAGCTCATATCGGCGACGCTCGTCATCTTTCCGGCGCTGGTGCTGCTCTATGTGGTGGCTCGCCTCTCACGCAAGCGCCAGATGCAGATCATCAAACAGCAACTCAAAGATGAGGTCACCACAGGGTTCCTCACCCCGGGCGAATACGCGGTGCTCACCAGCGACGATCTCCGGAAGCGCTCGCTCCGTCGCGCCAAGACGATCGACCCGACCGTCGCCACCGAGCAGCGTCGGTTCTTCAACACCGCCGTCGAACTCGCCTTCCTCAAGAACCATGTCGCCATGGGCGAGCATCTCGATCAGCACCGCATCGCCTTGATTGCCCGGTATCGTCGCTCGCTCGCCGATCTCCGACCCAACTTGCCGGACCTCGGCTCGGCCGCCTGAGCCTCGTCAGTGGACGCGCCCCTCGACCCTGCTCCCACCCCGATTGCCCCGTCGTTGCTGCAGCGCACGACGCTGGTCCGCGAGACCGCCCGTGCGTGCGGCCTGCCGATCGTCGCGATCACCTCGGCCGAACCGTTCCGTCATCTGGCCCCTTTCCTGCAGGAGCATGTCGCAGCAGGCCGCGTTGAGGGCCTTCCATGGTTCACGGTGCAGCGGGCGATGGAGAGCCTCGACCCTGCCACGATCCATCCCGGTCCGCGTTCCATCGTCAGCGTCGGCCTCCCCTACCACGTGCCCGATCCCGGCATGCCCGAGGACGGTGTCCCGCGAGGCCGGATCGCTCGCTACGCCCGCGGTGATGACTACCATCGGGTGCTGCGACAACGCATGGACCACTTCGTCGAAATCCTCAGCGAGCGCCTCGGGCAGGAGATCGTGTCGCGACGCGTCACCGACACCGCCCGCATGGTCGACCGTGCGGTGGCCGCCCGCGCGGGGCTCGGTTGGTATGGCAAGAACGCCTGCGTCATCGTGCCGGGGCACAGCTCATGGGTTGTGCTCGGCGAGATCGTGCTCGACCTCGAACTCGCCCACGATCTCCCGCTCGCGATGGACTGCGGCCGCTGCACCATCTGCATCGATCGCTGCCCGACCGGAGCGATCACCGCGCCCTACACGATCGACTCCCGCCGCTGCCTCTCGTTCCACACCATCGAGCAACGCGGCGCGATCCCCCGCGAGATCCGCCCTCTGCTCGGCGACTGGGTCTTCGGCTGTGACATTTGCCAAGACACCTGCCCGTGGAGCGGCGCCGCCCGCGAGGCTGCGGACCCGGTGTTCACCCCGCGATCCGTCGCGAATGCATACCCTGATCTCGGCTGGCTGGTCCGGATGTCCGAGGAAGAATTCCGTGAGGCTTATCGCGGCACGCCGGTGATCCGCGCAAAGCGGCGCGGACTCGCCCGCAATGCTGCGGTGGCGCTCGGCAACACGCAGCACGACCAAGCCGAGGCGAGCCTGCTGCACGCGCTCGCACACCATGATGAGCCTTTGGTGCGCCTGCACGCAGCGTGGGCGCTCAGTCGTCATCCCGGACGGAGCGCATCCGCCGCACTCGAGCGTGCACGCACCACTGACCCGGAACCAGACGTCCGGGACGAGGCGGCTTGGGCTTTGGAAACGCGTTGATGTGATCCGCTACTCGCGAGGAAGGCTCATCCCCATCATGTGGTAGCCGTTGTCGACGAAGAGCACCTCGCCGGTGATCGCCTCGGAGAGATCGCTCGCGAGGAACACCGCGGTCTTCGCCACATCGCGCTGATGGAAAGGACGTGCCAACGGCGCGCTGTTCGCCAAGGTCTCGTACATGTCGGAGAAGCGGTCGATGCCGCGCGCGGCGGCCGTCTTCAACGGACCCGAGGAGATCGCGTTGACGCGGATCAACTGCCCGCCGAGATCCCCTGCCAGGTACCGCACCGACGACTCCAGCGCCGCCTTCGCGACACCCGCGATGTTGTAGCCCGGGAAGTAGCGGTCGCTCCCAAGGTAGGTCAGCGCCATGATGCTGCCACCGTCGGTCATCAGCGGGGCGATCCGCTGCGCCGCCGCAACCAGCGAGTAGGACGAGATGTTCAGCGAAATCTGCCACTGCTCGCGGGTCGTCTCGGCGAAGGGGAGGCTCAGCGCCTCCTTCGGCGAGAAGGCGATCGAGTGGACCAAGGCATCGACACTCCCCATCTTCTCCTTCAGCGTCACCTGCATCGCATCGAGGTCCGCCTCGTTGTCGACATTGCAGGTGAAGGTGAACGAGCCGGGGAATCGCTCCTCGAGCTTCTTCGTGTAACGCAGCGGGCGGTCATCCACCACCGAGAGCGCGAGCTGCGCCCCCGCTTCGCCGAAAGCTTCGGCGATGTGGTACGCGATGGAGAAATCGTTCTGGATGCCCATGATGACGCACTTCTTGCCAGCCAACAGTTTCGGCATCACAAACTCACCCATCGGTCCGTCCTCTCATGCGTGCGGTCGTCTCGTCAGGGACCAACGGCCGGGCCACCGAGTGCCCCGCCATCGTGCATCCTGATGCATCATACCCGCGAGTGAACGCCCACGCGCGCAAAGGAGCGATGATGTCCCCCCACGCCACGGTCGTCCCGGTCTTCGACGGCCACAACGACACGCTGCTCGATCTCCCCGCGAGCAAGCGGTCCTTCTTCGACCACGGGGAGAAGGGCCACATCGACCTGCCACGCGCCCGCATCGGCGGATTGGCGGGCGGGATGTTCGCCGTCTTCGTGCCCGATCCGAAGGATCCCGATCAGCCCGATTCCAGCGACGACTCCGAAGACGAAGACGACACTGCCGCGTCCCTCGGTGCGCCGCGCAGCCGCTACGCCTCCGTCGAGACGATGCCCGAGCCGATGTCGCTCGAGTATGCGCAGCGCTACGCGATGAACACCATCGCCCGCTTCTATCGCCTCGAGCGGGAGTCTGCCGGGCAGGCGAAGGCGTGTCGGACGGCGGCGGAGATCCGGTCCTGCATCGAGAACGGCATCCTCGCGATGGAACTCCACATGGAAGGCGCCGAGGCGATCGACCCCGATCTCGACGCGCTCGATCTCTACCACGCCGCTGGATTGCGCTCGCTCGGCATCTGCTGGTCACGCCCGAACCGGTTCGGCCATGGCGTGCCGTTTGCGTTCCCGAGCACCGGCGATGTCGGACCCGGCCTGTCCGCCCTCGGCATCGAGCTTGTCAAAGCCTGCAATGCGTTGCGGATCATGATCGACATGTCCCACCTCAACGAGAAGGGTTTCTGGGATGTCGCCAAGCACTCAAAGGCGCCGCTGGTGTGCACCCACTCCAACGTCCACGAGGTCTGCCCTTCGGCGCGCAATCTCACCGCGCGCCAGTTGGATGCGATCCGCGATTCCGATGGTCTCGTCGGGCTCAACTTCCACGTCGGGTTCCTCCGGCCCGACGGCGGCCGCAACCCGGACATCGCCCTGCAGGTGATGCTCGATCACCTCGACGTCCTGCTCGAGCGCCTCGGCCCGACCCGCGTCGCCCTCGGCTCCGACTACGACGGCGCCACGATGCCCGGTCCGATCAAGGATGCCGCCGGACTCCAGTCCCTGATTGTGGCCATGCGGGAGCACGGCTACGACGAAACGGTGATTCGCCAGATCGCCCACGAGAACTGGCTTCGCGTGTTCGCGCTCACGTGGGGCGCCTGATTCGCCACGATTTGCCGACTGAACGAAGGAGGAACGCAGCATGACCGACTCCGGACCCCAGATCGCCGACCTGCTCGTGATGTACGAGGAGGGCCATGCGGTGATCGTCGCGGCGCTCGTCGGGATCACCGAGGAAGAACTCGACACGCCCGAAGCGCCGGGCGAATGGACCCCGCGCCAGATCGTCCACCACCTCGGCGACTCGGAGATGATCTCCGGCGCCAATGTGCGCAAGGTGCTCGCGCATGACAATCCCTTGATCAGCGGCTACGACCACGAGGTTTTCGCCGAGACGCTGTGGCGCGGCGCCCCGATCGACGACTCGCTCGATCTCTTCCGCGCCACCCGGGTATCGACGCTGCCGCTGCTGCAAGGCTGCTCCGAAGCGGACTTCTCGCGGACGTGGGTGACACCGGAAGGGGACACCCACACGTTGTACGAGTGGCTGACGTGGTACGGCCCGCACGCGCACAGCCACGCCGAGCAGATCACGCGCGCACGGGCCACCGCAGCCTCGTCCTAGTCCGAGTCGACGTGTTGCTGAAAGGAGACACCATGGGAACTCGATTGCTGGTCGCGATCGCCCTCGCATCGCTCTTCGCCTTCGCCGGGGTGATGATCTACGGTGGAATGGTAAATGTGCTCTCCGCGCGGGCCGCGGCGCGCATGGCAGATCCTGCGGAGTACTGCACCTCGGTCGGCGGCACCGTCTCGATCCGGTCCGCGGTGGCCGACAGTGCCGCCACCACCGGGCTCGGCGAGCCGCAGGTCTTCTGCACGTTCACCGGCACCGCCGGAACCGACACCGCGGACACCACCATCACCATCGGCGGGGTCACGCTCTCCACCACGAATCCCACTCGAGCCACCATGGCGTATCGCGAGAAGCCGCAAATCCCCGCCATCGATCCGCCGGCCGACGGATCGATGATCCCCAACCCGTCCTCCATCTACTGCGAGTCCCTCGGCGGGAGCGAAGGGGAATGGGTGGACTTCGCCGCGGCGGCCGATGCCCCGGCCCGCTCGGTCACGATGTGCGTCTTCCCCGATCTCTCGATGATTGATTCGTGGGGACTCACCTATCACACGCAGGGCACCATCCGCGGTGCCGATCTTGATCCACTCCTCAACTGGAAGCCGTAGGCGTCCAGTCCGCGAATGACAGACCACGAAAAACGCCCCCGGGATTGCTCCCGGGGGCGTCGTCTTGGGGGCGCGTTGTCGCCTCAGGCGATGCGGGCCTCGGTCTTCGGATCGAAGAAGTGGAGCTTGTCGCCCTCCACCGAGACCTGGATCTCCGACCCGCGCTGCAGGTGCAGATCCGGCGCCATGCGGGCGGTGAGCAGCGTGGTGCCGTTCAACAGGTAGACGAAGATCTCGTTGCCGAGGAGCTCGATCACGTCGACCTTCACCGGGAAGCTGTTCGCATCAGTCGACCCTGCGAGGCGCGAGCGCTCGACGATGTGCTCCGGGCGGACGCCCATCGTCACCTTCTGCCCGACAAACGCGGAAAGATTGTTCGCCTTCTGCGTCGGGATCTGGAGCTTCATGTCGGGGGTGACGGCATAGAGCTGACCGTCAATGGTCTGCAGGTCCACGTCGACGAAGTTCATCGCCGGCGACCCGATGAATCCCGCGACGAACTTGTTCGCCGGGGTGTCGTACAGGTTCTGCGGCGTGTCGAGCTGCTGCAGGACACCGAGGCTCATGACCGCGATGCGATCGCCCATCGTCATCGCCTCCACCTGGTCGTGGGTGACGTAGATGGTGGTGGTGCTGACGCGCTCGTGCAGCTTGATCAGCTCGGCGCGCGTCTGCACGCGGAGCTTGGCGTCGAGGTTCGAGAGCGGCTCGTCCATGAGGAAGAGGTCCGCGTTGCGGACGATCGCGCGTCCGAGCGCCACGCGCTGGCGCTGACCGCCGGAGAGCGCCTTCGGCTTGCGATCGAGGAACTGCTCGATGTCGAGGATGCGGGCCGCCTCGTGGACGCGCTGATCACGCTCCTGCTTGGGAACCTTGCGGAGCTTCAGCGGATACGCCAAGTTGTCGTAGACGGTCATGTGGGGGTAGAGCGCGTAGCTCTGGAAGACCATCGCCACGTCGCGATCCTTCGGCGGCAGGTCATTGACCACGCGATCGCCGATGATGATCCGACCGCTGCTGATCTCCTCGAGGCCGGCGACCATGCGCATCGCCGTGGACTTGCCACAGCCGGACGGCCCGACCAACACCAGGAACTCCTTGTCATAGACCTCCATGTTGAGGTTGTTGACGGCAGGGGCCTGGTTGCCACCGTACAATTTGGTGACGCTGTCGAAAATCACTCGCGCCATCGCGATGACTCCTTGTGTGGACTACAGGGTCGCCACCATTCGGACGACCCGGAGGCATCTCGTTCAACCCGTTCGCGCCGCGATGCCTTGCCGCGCACGGTAGTTGTCGGTAATGCTGGCAGCGTTGTCAATAGGCGCGGGGCAGCGCCGTCAGACTCGGAGGAACCCATGGTCACCGGATACCGTCACGCCGTGAAGGATGTCGTCTCGTTCGGCGAGGCCATGCTCCGCCTCACCCCGCCCCGCAACGAGCGCGTCGAGCGCACCCTGACCTTCGATGTCTCCCCCGGCGGCGCCGAACTGAACAGCGCCGTGACCGCCGCTGCACTCGGACTG
>JAPOLF010000360.1 GCA_029977305.1 bacterium
GATGGACCGGGCGCTTCCGGCGACGGGCCCGCGCTGCCTGCTCAAACTGGTGCTGGAGCGGGAGAGCGAGCGGGTGCTTGGGTGCCACATGGTGGGTGCCCATGCGGCGGAAATCATTCAGATGGCTGCTGTTGCCGTGACGATGGGCATCCTGGCAGTGCTCCTCATCGCCGCCGGTGCCTGGTCGGCCGGAGTGCCGCGCACCGCGATCCCCCTCGGCGACGGCCACCGCTCCACCACCACCCCCGCGATCGGATCCGTCCTCACCTGCCAAGCCAACTTCAACGGCGGCGGCGCCTCCTCCCCCGGCCCGTGGCTCGACGAACAGGCCGGCACCTGGAATCTCGAGGAGAAGATCGCCGTCCTCGGCAACGTGACCTTCGACGGGTCGCACACCATCACCACCAAGAAGAAGAAGGACATCCGCGTCCTCAAAGGCAATGGCTTGCCACTGCTCCCCGCCGGAACGTTTCCGATCGCCAACACCGATCCCGCCTACCAATACGACCACAACCCCAACTCCATCCAATCGGTCTCGGTAAGCTACAGCGTGCCCCTCAATCCGAAACGTGCCACCACGCCGACCTGCCTGAACATGGGGCCTATCGGCGTCCTCAGCGATGGGGTCGTCCTCTTCAACGCCCTCGACGCCCAAGGGCGCGACGCCGGCGCATGGGAAGTCCTCGATGCCGCCTGGGGCCACCCCGAGCGCACCGGCCAGTACCACCACCACACCGTCCCGGAGAACCTCGCCCCGACAACCGGTTCCGCCCACAGCGGTCTCGTCGGCTACGCCCTCGATGGCTTCGGCATCTACGGGCCCCTCGGCACCGGCGGTGAGGTCCTCGCCAACGCCGACCTCGACGCCTGCCACGGCCACACCCAC
>JAPOLF010000361.1 GCA_029977305.1 bacterium
TGCCCCCCCCTGGGTGATCTCATGTGGATCTAGTCGCCTTCTCTTCAAGGTAGGTATCGCGCACGAGGATCGCCTGCTCAAGATTGCGCTCGAGCGCGGCCACGATATCGGGGTCGAGCTTGCCGCCATGGACCATGCGGTTCAGTTCGGCCAGAGCCTGATCGGCGGGCCATGCCTCCTTGTAGGGGCGCACAGTCGTCAAAGCATCGAAGATGTCGGCTACCGCAATGATGCGAGACTCCAGCGGAATCTCATCTCCGGCCAGGCCGCTCGTTCTGTGCTTCCTGCCGGGTGTCTTCGTCGTGGCGATCGGGCCGGCGGTGATCTCGTTGATCTCCACGTTTGCGGGGCTCTAGCGCACGTGGGCTATCAGCGCCCCCGGCGCGCAGACCTGAGCAGCGGTGACCATGCCTAGCCTTTGACGGTGATCGGCCGCTCGATGACGTCCTTCTGACCGGAGGATGTTGCGGCGATCTTGAGTGTTCCACTGCGCGTGGGAGCGACCTTGATCGTGTAACGCCCCTTGCTGTTGGTGCTTGTCACGCCCAACTCTTTGATCTTGCCCTTGTTCGAGATCCACACGACACGGATCTTCGCGCTCTTGACCGGATCGTCACCGCGCAGGACCTTGCCGGTGACCTTGGTGGTCTCGCCCTTGCGGATCGTGTCATCGAACTTTGCCCGCAATTCCA
>JAPOLF010000362.1 GCA_029977305.1 bacterium
GTGATGGAGTCCGCGGAGTTCATGTCGGACCACACGGTGTGGTGCCAGCCCTCCATGTCCGTGCGCTCGTACGTGTGCGAGCCGAAGAAGTCGCGCTGCGCCTGCACGAGGTTCGCGGGCAGGCGCCCGCGCCGGTACGAGTCGAAGTACGCCAGCGAGCCCGACATGGACGGCGTCGCGACGCCGGCGTCGACGGCGCGCGTGATGACGCGGCGCCACCCGTCGTTGCGCGCGACGAGCTCGTTGGCAAACTCGCCATCCACTAACAGCGAGGGCAGCGCGGCATCCTTGTCGTACGCCTGCTTGATGCGGTCCAGGAAGCGCGCGCGGATGATGCACCCGCCCTTCCAGATGCGCGCCATCTCGCCGAGGTCCAGGTCCCAGCCCTGCTCCACAGACTTGGCGCGGATCAGGTTCATGCCCTGCGCGTACGAGCAAATCTTGGAGGCGTACAGCGCGGCGCGCACGTCGTCCACGAGCGCCTGCTTCTCCTCAGCGCTCAGCGCGGGCTTCGTGGCATCCGCAGGCGCGAGGCCGGCGGCGACGTACACCTTCTCGGCGGCGACGCGCTCGTCCTTGAGGCCAGAGAGGAAGCGCGCGTCGAGCGAGGACGCCACCGTGGGAATCGCGACGGAGAGCTCGGCGGCTTGCTGCACCGTCCACTTCCCGGTGCCCTTCATGCCCGTC
>JAPOLF010000363.1 GCA_029977305.1 bacterium
TGCTCTTGAAGGACAAGAAGAACCGAGCGTTCCTGACCGTCATGCACCCGGACACGGAGCTGTCCACCAAGCTGCTCTCGACTCGGCTCGGATGTGGCAAGAATGGTGTCGCGGAGGCAACAGGCGCGCTGGCAGAGGCGGTCTTTGGTTCGGCGAGCTCGGGCGCGGTGACGCTCGGGTGCGTGATGGACTGTCCCCATGCCGTCGCGGTGCTGCTGGATCAGGAGCTGAAGACGGAATTCTGGGTCGGTGCCGCCCACGGACAGGGGAGCATATTTCTGGACGGTACGTACTTTCACTTTCGATTCCAGACGCGTCGTACTCGTACTCGTACTCACACTCCATCCATCCATCCATCCATCCATCCATCCATCCGTCGTCGTGTAGGCGTGCACGTCGCCGAGCTGCTGAACGACCGGTCGATCGAGACGATCGACTTTGCCGCGAACCCGAAGATCACACGAGATAGCCCGCCGGACCTCAAGGCGTTTGCCGACGCGCTCGAGCCGCTGCCGCAGGAGCTCGTTGAAAAGGCCGAGGCGGCCGAGAAGGAGGGAGCCGAGAAGAATCGGGCAATGGTAGACGAGAAGAAGGCGGGCGACAAGAAGAAGGGCGTCGCGAAGGATGATGCACACGCGGCCGCCAAGGCCGTGCTCGACGTGGACGCCCTCGCCGACTTGCTCATT
>JAPOLF010000364.1 GCA_029977305.1 bacterium
GGGCGTGACCGATGTTGCTCTCTCCTTCGATCCGCTCGCCGTTCTCCAGCTCAGCCCAGAGGCGCACATCCGCGCTGGTGGCTGGCACCACCTGACCTTGCACTGCGAGCACCCGGCTCGAGGCCGTGATCGCCGTTTCCAGATTGCCGGTGATCGCCGTCAAGGCCGAGAGAAAAAGGTTGCCGAAGCTGTGGCCCTCCAGTCCGTTGCCGGCGGAAAAGCGGTATTGGAACAGCCGCGTGAGTAGCGGCTCTTCGGTGGACAGGGCTGCCAGACAGTTGCGGATGTCCCCTGGGGGCAGCACCCCGAGCTCGCGGCGGAGGACACCGCTGCTGCCGCCGTCATCGGCGACGGTCACGATCGCGGTGATGTGACTGCTGTAGCGCTTCAGGCCACTGAGCAGGGTGGAGAGCCCGGTGCCCCCTCCGATGGCGACGATGTTGGGTCCCCGGTTCAGTCGGCTCTTGGCCTGGAGGGCATCGATCAAGACGGTGTCCTTGTCAGGCACCAGCGCCTGTTGGATCGCCCCGAAGCTGCGGCTTTGCCCCCAGAGCACAAGTCCAATGCCGATGATCAGCACCAACGGACCGGTCACTTCCCGTGGCATCACAGTGGTGAGGATGCCGAGCAGGCTGCTCAGTGCTTCGAGAATCCAGTAGATCGGCTTGAGATCGGCCCAGACA
>JAPOLF010000365.1 GCA_029977305.1 bacterium
AAGCCTTTCAGAAGAAGGGGGTGCGCTGTCATTCCGGTGGATTCAGGCACGCCAGTGCGGTCAGCATTCCCCGGGCCTTGTTCAGGGTTTCCTCAAACTCTGCCGTCGGCTGTGAATCGGCAACAACGCCGGCACCGGCCTGCACTTTGACCTGGCATCCTCCGCCATCGAGGGGTTGCTCCACCATGGTGCGGATCGTGATCGCCGTGTTGAGGGCCCCGGCCAGATCAACGGATCCGTACACCCCGGAATAGGGGCCACGGGCATCGGGCTCCAGCTCGTGGATGAGTTGCATCGCCCGGATTTTCGGTGCGCCGCTCACGGTGCCGGCGGGGAACGCCGCCATCAGCAGATCCCACACGTCGTGCGTTGGGCCCAGGCGTCCTTCGACTTGGCTGACGATGTGCATCACGTGGGAGTAGCGCTCGATCACCATCAGGTCTTGCACGGCCACGCTTCCGGGCTGACAGACCCTGCCGAGGTCATTGCGGCCCAGATCAACAAGCATCACGTGCTCAGCCCTTTCCTTGGGGTCGGCCAGCAGGTCAGCTTCCAGTTCGCGGTCTTCCAGGGGCGTGGCGCCGCGCGGCCGTGTTCCGGCGATGGGGCGAAGGCTGGCGTGGATGCCATCAGCAGCGGGTTCGGCTTGAACCATCACCTCCGGACTGGAGCCAATCA
>JAPOLF010000366.1 GCA_029977305.1 bacterium
CATCAACAACGGCCAAGTCGACGGCTTCCCTCCCCCCGAGGAGCTCCGCACCGTCTACGTCGAGCACGACATCCAGGGCGACCAGCACGAGATGACCGTCGTCGAGTTTGTCCTCGACAACGACGTCATCAAGCAGCACGGCACCACCGCCGCGGACGTCGAGGCGACACTCCTCTCGTTCCAGTTTACCGAGAGGATGATCAACGGACCCGTCGTCGCCCTCTCCGGCGGCTGGAAGATGAAGCTCGCGCTCGCCCGCGCCATCCTCATGAAGGCTGACATCCTCCTCCTCGACGAGCCCACGAACCACCTCGACGTGAAGAACGTCGCGTGGCTCGAGGAGTACCTCTGCTCCCAGAACACCGTCTCGTCCATGATTGTGTCGCACGATTCCGGTTTCCTCGACCGCGTGTGCACGCACATCATCCACTACGAGACTCGCAAGCTGGTCACCTACAAGGGCAACCTCACCGAGTTCATCCGCCAGTGCCCCGCGGCGAAGAAGTACACCGAGCTGTCCAACGACGAGCTCAAGTTCATCTTCCCCGTCCCCGGTTTCCTCGAGGGCGTGAAGAACAAGGACAAGGCCATCGTCAAGGCGAACAACGTGCACTTCACCTACCCCGGCACCGACCGCCAGATCATCCAGGGCGCGTCCATCC
>JAPOLF010000367.1 GCA_029977305.1 bacterium
ATCACCATCGTCGCCGGACGCACGCCGTCGACATCGTCGAACCAGGTCCACCGCTCGGCGACATCCCCCTCATACCGCGGGTAGGCGTTGAAGATCGTCTCGCCCAGCGTGATCACCGGGTAGCCCTCGTCGGGGAACTCCACCTTGCCGATCGCCTCGGCATCCTCCCCGCGCACCTGCAGCAGCGAGGCGACGATGTCGTCCTCGAGCCCGAGCGGGTGGATCACCAGGAACTCCCCACCCGGTTCGTTCGCGTACCACGCCACCAGCGTCTCGACGTTGGTCGTCGCCGGGGCGGTTGCGACCGGCTGGGCCTGCTCCTCGGCGACGGGGGTGGCGGCCTCCGGGGTGGCATCCTGGGCCATTGCCGCGAATCCCGGCACCCCGAGCACCACTGCAGCGGTGACCAGCGCAATCGTGCCGCGACGCAGCGACAATGGAAGCAGGGACGTCGTCATGGCGGTACTCCTTGTCATGGGCGGAATGCGGGCAAGCCCGGTACCGTAACCTTGCACGGTTTGCCCCCCTGCGGCAAGTGACAATGTGGTCCCATCGGTGGGGATTTCGCCCTGAAGTGGCCGAAAACGGAGGAGACGCTCGGCTGCGGCCTCGCGGCCCTCACCCATGAATCATTGGAATCCCGACGCTCCAGCG
>JAPOLF010000368.1 GCA_029977305.1 bacterium
ATGGTCCTCACCACGAGCACCCGCGTGCCCGAAGAGGTGATCGGCGAGATCGTTGCCATGGAGACCGTGCACGAAGGCCGCTCGGTAAGTCTCGACTGACACCTGGCCGAACGGCCGCAAATTGCGGCATCTCGAAGGGGGGGTACCTGCGGTATGCCGTGGGCCTCCGGCTCGGTATTGTTTCCGCCGTGGCAGGAGAAACGGTGGAGGAAGCGTGACTCAGGCAGACATCACCCTGAAGGGGCTGACCAAGGACTTCGGCGGCGGGGTGGTGGCCGTGGACGATCTCGACCTCGAGATCCCCAAGGGCGGCTTCTTCGCGATGCTCGGCCCCTCGGGCTGCGGCAAGACCACGACGCTGCGCATGATCGGCGGCTTCGAGGAGCCGACCGCCGGCACCGTCGAGCTCGCCGGGGTGGACGTCACCAACGTCCCGGCCCACAAGCGCGACGTCAATACGGTCTTCCAGAGCTACGCGCTCTTCCCGCACATGACCGTCGCCGAGAACGTCGAGTTCGGCCTCAAGCGCAAGAAGGTCCCGAAGGCCGAGCGCAAGCAGCGCGTCGCCGAGGCGCTGGAGCTCGTCCAGCTGACCCCGCTGGCCAATCGCCGCCCGACCCAGATGTCCGGCGGCCAGCAGCAGCGCGTC
>JAPOLF010000369.1 GCA_029977305.1 bacterium
ATTGGGGAATAAAGATTTTACAGCTTGGGCCATAAGGTGGGCTGTAGAATGCAATAGCGTATCATGACCTTCTTCTGTATCGCCTGTAAAAAGCTCTAATGAACAATCTTGCTGCAATGAAAAATTTAAATCTTTTAAATCGCCATTAACTTTTGCAACAACTACTGCACGTGCCAACCCAGAACCAATAATATCAGCAACTCCCTGAGGAGTTGTTCCAATAGGTACACTCTTATGGGAATTATCTGGTAGTGTTACTTTTATATTTTTCATTTTATTATGTGGGCGATGACGGAGTCGAACCGCCGACCTCTACGATGTCAACGTAGCGCTCTAACCAACTGAGCTAATCGCCCTATGCATAAGTAAAATTACAAAAATAATTATTGAATAAATACATCTCTGTAAACAAATGGGTCTTCCAAAATACTAATAGCCTTTACTATATCTTCATCAATCTTTTTAGATATACTCATTCTACCCTGTTCACCGTCAAAATGCTTGGCGAACTCCATAAGCATCCACTGCTTAATATCTTCTTGCTCACGATCAAATTGAGTAATTGCTTTTTCTTCAAAATATGAATCTAATAGCTCAATTGCGCCAGTTATTGAAATATTGTTACTGTCAAGATTCATCAATGTTTCT
>JAPOLF010000036.1 GCA_029977305.1 bacterium
GCGTCGCCTGCACGAGCACGATCACCACCGTGGCGAGTGAGAGCCACCGCATCCATGGCAGCAGCCGACTCGTCTTCCATGCCGGCGCCCCCGCACCTTGGTCCGTTGCCTTGCTCATCACGATCCACACCTTGAACTGACGCGCGATTCGTTGTCATAGCCTACCCCGGCAGGCGGGGATCTGGGGATCAGGCGGGCCACCCCCGACTACCTTTGCCCAATGTCGGGGTAGGATGTCCGGAACGACCACGCTGCGGAGCGTTGCAGAATCAAGGGGCACCGCACATGACCACGAGCACGCTGTCGGCGTCGCCGTCCTCGGCGATCTCCCCCACCAACCCCGCCACGGGCCTCACCTCCGCCGAGGCTGATCAACGCAAGGCTTCGGGGCTGGGCAACACTGCCGGCCCCTCCACCGGGCGCACCTACGGCCAGATCTTCCGCGAGAACTTCTTCACCTTCATCAACATCTCGCTCCTTCTCGTCGGGGCGCTGCTGATCGCGATGGGACTGGTGAAGGAGGCCATCCTCGCCTCCGGCCTCGCGGTGCTGAATGCCCTTCTCGGCATCTTGCAGGAGGTCATCGCCAAGCGGCGCCTCGACAAGATCGCCCTCCTGAACAGCGCGATGGCCACCGTCATCCGGGACGGAAAGGAACTAACCATCCTGCCGGCCGACATCGTCCAAGGCGATATCCTCGATGTCGGTCCCGGGGACCAGTTCTTCGTCGACGGCACCTTGGTCACCGGATCGCTCAAGGCCGACGAATCGCTCCTCACCGGCGAGTCCGACCCGATCCAGAAGGACCCCGGCTCACCCGTCTCCTCCGGCAGTTTCTGCGTCTCCGGTCAGGGGCGGTATCTCGCGGTGAACGTGGGGGACGCCTCCATCGCCGCGAAGATCGCCGAAGGGGCCCGCGCCACCAAGATCGCCCTCACCCCGCTGCAGCGCGAGGTCAATCAGATCATTCGCTTGCTCCTCACGATCGCCGCCTTCTTCCTCGCGATGATCGTGCTCAGTTCGCTGCTCCACGACTACCCGTTCAAGGACACCGTGCTCGCCGCCGCGGTGGTCCTCGGCATCGTCCCCTCCGGCCTCTTCCTGATGATCGTCGTCACCTACTCGATGGCAACCATCCGCCTCGCTGGTCAAAACGCGCTGGTGCAGCAGGTCAACGCCGTCGAATCGCTCTCCAACGTCGACGTCTTCTGCATGGACAAGACCGGCACCCTCACCGCCAACGCGCTCCAATTGCAGGAGGTCCGCCCGATCAGCGGCAGCGAGGCGGACGCCCGCGCGATGCTCGGCACGCTCGTCCGCAGCACCGGCGGCGGCACCGGCACGAGCGACGCCATCGCCGCGGCCTGCCCGGGACAAGCGGTCGCCCCCATCGATGAGATCCCCTTCTCCTCCGCTCTCAAGTGGAGCGCCGCGAGCCTCACCGACGGCGCCATCTCCGGCACCTTCGCCATCGGCGCACCGGAATTCCTCGGCCGCGCCCTCGGCGATCCCTCCCTCACCCCGCCCAGCGAATGGGTCGACCAAGGGTGGCGCGTGCTGCTTTTCGCATCATCTCCGGAGACCGGGTCGTTGCACGATGCGTCCGGCAATCCGACCTTGCCGCCGTCGATGCGTCCGACCGCATGGCTCGCCTTCATCGATCAACTCCGCCCCAACGCGCGCGAGACCCTGCAGGGATTCCAGGACGCCGGCATCACCATCAAGATCATCTCCGGCGACAACCCGGAGACCGTCGCCGCGCTCGCCCGGCAAGCGGGGATGCCCCACGACGCCGTCCTCGTCTCCGGCCTCGAACTGGAGGCGATGGATGACGCCGCTTTCGCCGAAGCCGCAGACACCGCGACCATCTTCGGCCGCGTCACCCCGGAGCAGAAGCGGAAACTCGTCACTGTGCTCAAGGAGCGCGGCGCCTATGTCGCGATGACCGGGGACGGGGTCAACGATGTGCTCTCGCTCAAGCAGGCCGATCTCGGCATCGCCATGCAAAGTGGTTCCCAAGCCACGCGCAACGCTGCCGAGATCGTGCTATTGAACGACTCCTTCTCCGCGCTCCCGGCCGCCTTCCAAGAGGGGCAGCGCATCCGGCGCGGTCTGCAAGGCGTGCTCGAACTCTTCCTCACCCGCGTCTTCACGGTGACCCTCGTCATCCTCGCGGTGCTGATGGTGGAAGCCGGGTTCCCGTTCTCGCCGGGGACGCTCACGCTCCTCACGATGCTGACCGTCGGCATCCCGACTTTCGGCATCGCACTCTGGGCCACTCCCGGGATGGCGCCGCGGCGCATGTCGCCCGCGATCGTCCGATTTGTGTTGCCCGCGTCGATCACCCTCGCGATCGCGGCGTTCCTCGTCTACATCCTGATCTTCCAGATCAGCAACCTCTCCCTCACCGACCTGCCCGATGGCGGCATCCTCGAGCGGCGCGGTCTCTCCGTCACCGACACCGCCGCCCGCGAGGGGTTGATCCACACGCTCGTGCTCGGCGGGTTGGTGCTCGTCGCGTTCGCCGCGCCGCCGACCCAATGGTGGGCGGTGGTGAAGCGCAACACGCGCGATTGGCGGCCCACGATGCTCGCCCTGCTGATGGTCCCGGTGTATGTGATCATCCTGCTGCGCGACGACCTGCGCGGCTTCTTCGATCTGCATGCGCTCCGCCCGCAGGATTACCTGATCATCGCCGGCATCGTCGGGATCTGGACGCTCGCGGTGCGCGAGGTCTGGAAGCGCAACATCTTCGGCCGCTATTTCGGCTACGATCACCGCCGACCCGACCAGCCCCTCCCGGAGAGCCAACTCTGATGCGACGCACCGGTCTCCTCCACGCGCAACTCGCCGCGGTGATCGCGGCCATGGGCCATGGCGACACCCTCGTCATCGCCGACGCCGGCCTGCCCATCCCACCCGGTGTGACCTGCATCGACCTCGCGGTCTCCCCCGGCGTTCCCGGGGTGCTCGATCTCCTCGCGGCCGTCGCCGGCGATCTCGTGGTCGAGCGATTCCTCCTCGCCGACGAACTCCTCGCCCGCGATGCGATGCTCCCGATCGCCGTGCGCGCGTTCTTCCCGGACGCAAGCGAAGATCACGCCCCGCACGAGATCTTCAAGCAACACTCCCGCACCGCCGCGGCGATCGTCCGCACGGGAGAGTTCACGCCGTACGCCAACGTCCTGCTCGTTGCGGGGGTGCCCTTCTGATCCGTTCCGCCCCCGCGCCGCGCGTGCTATAACGCTCCGGCGGTCGGCCGACGCGGCAACACCGCAGGGGAGCATCGGTGGACATCACCCTCGGCCTTGAACTCGCTGCCGTGTCCGCGCTCGCCGCCATCCTCGGCTCGATGCTGGGATTGGGCGGTGGAGTCTTCCTCGTGCCGATCTTCACGCTCTTCTTCGGCATCGATCCGAAGATCGCCGTCGGCGCGAGTGCCGTCGTGGTCGTCACCAATTCGGTGGTCGGCTCCACGGTGCACCTGCGCAACCAATTCACCAACCTTCGCTTGGCGATGCTGCTGCAAGTGACGATGGCGGTTGGGGCCCTTGCCGGTGCCCTGTACGGGGTCACCGCGCGCCCCGCCACCGTCTACGTCGTCTTCGGCCTCGTCCTCCTCTATGCCGCGATTTCGATGGGCATCCCGCGCTCGAATGCGGTGGCGCGGGTGGGGCCCGATCCGCTCGATCTCGGCGCCCAGTTCGACGACAGCGCTGCCAAGAGCACCACCGCCTACGTGCCGCGCAAGGTGCCCGTCGGGATGGGGATCAGCGTCGGGGCAGGCGTGCTCTCCGGGATGCTCGGCGTGGGTGGCGGCGTGGTGATGGTCCCGGTGATGAACCAACTGATGGGCGTGCCGGTGAAGGCTGCCGTCGGCACCTCCGCGTTCATGGTCGGGATCACCTCGGTGGCCACCGCCAGCGTCTTCTACGCCAACGGCAAGGTGGACCCCGCGGTCGTCGTGCCGGCGGTGCTCGGTGTCTTTCTGGGCGGTCAGGTGGGTGCCCGCCTCACGAAGAAGCTCAAGGCCCAGCGGCTCTCGCTGCTCTTCGCGATCGTGCTGCTCTATCTCGGGGTGCGAATGGTGTTGCAAGGACTTGGCATCTCGGTGCCTTGGCTGGGGATCGCGTGATGACCACACCCACGCCTCCCACCACCCCCGATCTCGCTCAGCGGCAGGCAGGCGTCGCATCGCTGCACCAGCGGGTGATCACCGTGCTGACGTGGGGATGGCGCATCGGTGCGGGGCTGCTCGTGCTCGGCCTCGCGCTCACCCTTGTGCGTGGTGAGCAGTTGCCGGATCAGGCACTCCTCCCAAATGCGATCCTCGCCGACCTGCTCGCGGGGCGCGCGGCGGGGGTGGTCGATCTCGCCATCATCCTGCTGATCGCGACACCGGTGGTCGCCACCGCGGTGGTCGCCCTCGGGTTTTGGCAGCGCCACGAAAAGCGCTACACCGCGATCACCCTGCTCGTGCTGCTCGTGCTCATCCTGAGCGTGGTGGTGTCGCTGCGCTAGACTCGTGCGCATGCGAGGCGCCGTCGTGAATCGCGCCGAACCGCCCTCTCCGTGCCTTCAGGAGGCCGCGATGCGCCCAGTCGTGATCGTCGCGATGCAGTCGGAACTCCAGCACCTCGTGGCGCGCTTGGAGCTCATCTCGTCCCATGTCCACGGGCCATGGACCACCGACCTGATGCGCCTGCCGCACACCGATGCCGAGGTCTCCGTCATCCACGGCGGGATCGGCATGATCAACGCCGCCGCCGCAGCCGAGTTCGCCTGCGACCGGCTCTCCCCCACCATGATCCTGAACTACGGCTGCGCCGGGGCCCACACCCGCGACCAACTTCCCGGCGATGTCGTGATCGGCTCCGCCACCTATCACCAAGGCGCTTTCCACATCCTCACCGACGGCACGCTCCACTACCCGGAGACCGAGTATGGAGTGACCACCGACAAGGTTGTCCCCAACCTCCGCCCGTGTGACGCCCACCTCCTGCAGACGGCCATCGACGTCACCGCCGGATGGACCCCCACCCCATGGCCCACCCAACTGCCATGGCCGAAAGGCGTCCCCCGCCGCGAGCAGCGGGTGCAGGTCGGCACGGTCGCATCCGCGGACATCTGGACCCAGCAGACCGAGCGCATCGATCGCATGCACTCCGCCATCCGCTCCCTATGCGAGGACATGGAAGCCGCGGCCATGAATCGCGTCAGCAGCCGCTGGAATGTGCCCTTCATGACGGTGAAAGACATCTCGAACAACGAGTTCCTCGAGGTCTCGGACCTGATCGGCGACATCGAGGTTCTGCCCGAATCCCAAGTCGGCCTCCGTTCAGCGGAGGTGATCCTCCGCATGCTCGCCGCCCTTCACGCCGAGCACTGATGTCCGAATCCGCATGCCCGCCGGAAGACGCGCACCCAAGCGGTTACCCAGCCCCGTGTATCAACACGCTGGGCGATCCCCTCTCCTTCGACACGAGCCACTGAACGCCAGCGGCGACATGTCAAGGAGCGACAACCCATGATCCACCGCATCTCTCGCATGGCCCTCGGCCTGATCGTTGCCGGTTGCCTCGTCGGTGGCGGTGCCACCAGTGCCCTCGCCGACTGGGATGGTGCCGACGACAACGGCAGCTGGGACGACAGCGTCGGCATCGACGATTCGATGCTTTCCGGCCTCTTCCCAGCAGGGTTCCCGATGGTCTCCATGGGCATCGATGACTCCGGCTCCGATGACTGGGGCACCGGGTCATGGGACGACAGCAGTGGGGATGACAGCGGCAACGACGACAACGGTTGGGACGATCACGGCGACGATCACGACGGCAACGATGACAACGGCTGGGACGACTAGCACCCACACCGATCCGTCACGGACACGAGGGCCGGGCTTTCGCCCGGCCCTCATCCATTGCTCCACCATCAGGGGCGGTTAGTAACGTCTCGAAGCAACCGTGATCGCGGGATCGAGCGCCAACAGCCCGGTAGTCAACTCCGCGCCGGCGGCTTCCACCAGCGCGGACGCATCCCGCCCCATCCCTTCCAGCAGGAACAGCACGGTGGCCGTCTCCGGGGTGATCCGCGTCCGCACGCATTGTCGCCAGTTCCACCGCCGACACGTCACGCCGAGATCGTCCCGCCAGATCACCTCCCCCGCCAGCGGATGCTCCGTCACCGGTTCCCCCGACTCCATGGTGTCGAATGGCTCCTCACCGGTGGCGACGGTGAGCCGCGGCGCCCCGACGTAACGATCAAGGTCCTCGCCACCGATCGGCATCGCATGACGAATGGAAATGCTGTTGTACAGATCCGTCACGGGGTCGATGCGCGGCAGTCCTGCCTCCAGCCGCTTGAGCAGGGCGAGGGCGCTGGGACTCGTGCGCTTGGGCTTCGCGCCAAACGCTGTGAAGGCCGCCATCCACGCCGCGATGTGCGGATCGGTCGTCCAGTCCTCCACCCCTCGTGCGCGGAGTTCCGCCTCGGCGAGGTCGAGCGGCGCCGGTGCGTCGATGGCTGAGGCCGCGATCCGCCCCCAGTCAATCGGTCCCGCGATCAGCACCAACACCCGGTACTCCGGCCACCGCTCATAGATGATCGGATCGATTACCACCTGATCAATGCCCCCACCATGCATGGCATGTCCGCTCACCGCACATCCTCCCGGACCATTGGCAGCATCAACTCGCCGCCGTCTCACCACCGTGCCGCATCCTCTTGACCACCTTCGGGATCGCCAACACAAGCGTCACCACGACCAGCAGCACCACGATCGCCCACGGGCCACCGATGCGGTTCGCCAGCCATTCCTCGGCCTTCGCGACATCGTCCCGGAACCACCACCCCAACCCGAGCGGCAACCCGATCCAGATGCACGCCGCCGGGAACGCACCAAGCACGAAATCTCGCACGCGGATCCCGAACGCCCCGGCCCCGATCGTCAGGCCGATCCGCACGATCGGCACCAACCGCAGCACGAAGATCGCCAGTGGATCCCGTCCGTGCAGGCGTTGTCGCCAACTGTTGAACGCGACGTAGGCCTTCGCCTGCGTTGCCTGCAACTTCGCCGGCAAGCGCGGTCCGGCAAACCGCGCCACGTAGAGCAGGGACATCGTGCCGGCCATCTCCGCCAGCACCAAGACGGCAAAGACCGCGGCCAACTGCTGCGGCGTCTTCACCACCGCGGAGCCGACCGCGAGCAGGATCACCTTGACCGGCACCCCGGTCGGGATGCCGAGCGAGCTGATGTAGACGAGCAGTGCCGCGAGCGGCACCCCGTGGCGGATGATCGCCTCTTCCACCTAGTGCTGCCCTCGGCACGAGCGGTGGGTGCTCATCGCTCCTCCACCGGCTCTGCCACGCCGACCGGCACCGGCCGCGCCCCATCTGCTCGCAGCCGCGCTCCCTCGAGGATGCGCTGTCGCACCGGTTCGACCCCGCTACGCTCCCGCCACGGCAACATCCAACTCGCCAACGATTGCCTGATGTGCACATCGCCCGGCATGGTCACGCCGCCGGGCAGCGTCGCTGCCCGCGTGGTCCGGGTCCGAATAGCAGTCACCAGATCCTCGATGCCATCGCCCGGGTACTGGGTCACGTGCCGACCGAGTTGCCCACCCGCCAGATGCGCATCACTCCCCCCCAACACCGCGATGCCGTATCGACGCGCCGCATGCTCGAGCGTGCGGTTCTGCCAGCCCACCAGCGGGTAGCACGTCTCCATCGCATCGGGGAGCAACCCCTCCGCCGCAAGCCCGCGCAACTGCCGCTTCCACAGGATCGGATGCGGATGCACCAGCACCACGATCGCGCCCGGGATCTCTCGCGCCCAGCGCACGATCTCCGGCAGCGGTGTCCCCGCTTTGGGGATGCGTGACGGCACGTCTTCGGGGAAGAGCACGCTCACGTGGACGATCCGGCCGCGCGCGGTGAGTTCAACCCCCGGGATCACCGCAACCTCGCCGTCATCACGCTCATGCGTCATCGCCCATGTGCGGGCGACCTCGATGTGGTCGTGATCGGTGATGCCGATCACCCGCACCCCGTTCGCCCGGGCAGCCTCGCGCCACTCGTCGATCGAGCGCAGGCCGTCACTGCCATGGGTGTGCAGGTGGAGCTCCGCCTGCTGCAAGGAGGTGGACTTGGCATTTCCGGGCGTCGACCAGATGGGGGTCAGCATCGACCACTGCGCGAGATTCGTCCGCAGCAGCCCCTCAAGCGATCGCGCCGCCTGCCCGAGCGTCACGGCAGGATCGGCAGCCGGCACCACCGCCGGGGCGATCTCGATCGACTGTCGCCCGAGCGGGCGGTAGCGCGCCATTACCGGGATCACCACCGACCGCGTCGCCCGCGCCAACCGCGCCGGGCCGATCGGCATCCGGATCGTGCTGTCGAAGAAGGGCACGTTGAGCGACGGCGTCGGGGTCGGCTCATCCACCAGCAAGACGACGATGCCGTTGTTGCGCAGGGTCCGCTGCAGCGCCATCGCCAGTTTCTGCGGTTGTTCATCCACCGGGATGATCGTCAGGGCGCCTTTGCCGAGCGTGTCGACGAACCAGTCCATCACCGCATCGGAGCGGAGCGGTTGGAACATCCGCGCGACGACCACCAATTCCCCCTCGAAGCCCTGATCGGCCAGCCATCGCCGACCCATCATCGCCAGCGTCGTGTAGGGCCCCGCATGCGGCGCGACGAGGATGATCCCCCGCTGCCCGAGGTGCGGCAGGATGTGCTCGAGGCCGCGAGCGGAGAACCGGCTCGCGTCAGGTGGGTCGATGCTCGCCCGCAGGGTGTGGATCACGGTCCGCACGTGGCTGCCGATCATGCTCGCCCCGAGCCACCAGCCGCGGAACCCCGGCGGCGATCCGTAATGGGTGTGCCGCACATTGGCCAGCACCACGTGGCGCTTCCCGGTCAGCATCGAGGCGAGGCCGACGACCATGCTCAGCGCGACCCAGATCGGCATCGGCACCAGCCGCGTGATCCACGCCAAGCCGATGATCACCGACACGACCACGCGATCGCGCACCTTGTCTGATCCTCCGCCGTCGTCTCGGCTCGAGGTGTCGTCCACGCACATGCTCCTGAACCGGCGACCCGTTGCCGGTGACCGACCGCGTCGGGCTTGAGGGGTGAGGAGGTGACTCCTGCCGTCCGACCACCGTGGGTGGGGGCGCGGCAAGTATAGGGGTGCGCGGCATCGCGGCTTTATCCGGGGGCATCTCCGCCGTAAACTCTCCAAATGCGGACCTTGGCTCACAAATTCGCGCGGCGGATGCCCCTCGGCAGTGCCGTGGTGATGCTCCTGCTCACCACGGTGATCGCCTCGGGTGTTCTGCTGCCGCCCGCCGCCGCCGTCGCCATCTCGCCGGAAGAGGAATTGGTCCAGCGGTACGCCCCGATCGCCTACCTCAGCACGCAAAAGTCCCCGTGTGACCCCGAGGCGGAGCCGTACATCATGGCTCCGGTCGACATCGTCTATGGCAACCCGGACATCCTGCTGCGGGAAGATCCGGACAACGCGGTGGTCGCCGAGGGAATCGAGGGATCCACGATCCACCGGAAGGATCTCGGGTACTACATCGATCTCCCCGGCAATGCCCGCCTCCCCACCTGCACTTACGAACTGGATGCCCGCGAGGCGATGAAGGGCTACGAACCCACGGTCTATGCCCACATCGCCCGAGAGGAAGGTCAGGACGGTCTCGCCATCCAGTATTGGTTCTACTGGTGGTACAACGACTTCAACAACAAACACGAGAGCGACTGGGAGATGATCCAGGTCCTCTTCGACGTCAACACCGTCGAGGAGGCGCTGCAGACCGACCCGGTGGAGGTCGCGTTCTCCCAGCATGAGGGTGGCGAGGTTGCTGCCTGGGACGCCCCCAAACTCGAACGGGAGGGCACCCATCCGGTCGTCTACCCCTCCCGCGGATCGCATGCCGCGTACTACGGGCCTGCGGTGTGGGTCGGCTGGGGCAGCCAAGGTTCGGGGTTCGGTTGCGACGACACCCAGAACAGCGACCGGCACGTCGCTCCCGCTGTCGTGCTGCTCCCCGACGACCCATCAAGCATCAACGATCCCAATTCACCATACGCGTGGCTCACGTACCAAGGTCACTGGGGCGAGCGCGGTTGGAGTTTCTACAACGGCCCCACCGGCCCCGCCATGAAGGCGCGCTGGACCACTCCGATCAGTTGGCAGGATGATCTCCGCCGCAGTTCGATCGCCCTCTACCGCGGCCCCAGCGTCGGCCCGGCCACCAGCACCGTCTTCTGCACGGTGATCGGCACCAGTTCGGACATCGTCACGCTGTTCGGTCCGAAACCGTGGTTGGTGATCCTCATGGCAGCGCTCGTGCTCGCGGTCATCGCCGTGATGCTCACCGTGGCGCGTCGGACGCTTGTGGGGGCGTGGCTCATCTATCGTCATGCACCTTGGGTGTTCATCCGGATCGGGTTGCTGCTGGCGCCGCTGACACTGATCGGCTCTGCACTGCGATGGGGGATGAACACGTCCAGCAGTCTCGCCGAGCGGTTGCCGTTCGATGAGGACCATCCCGGCGTGCAATTGGTCTTCTCCCTCGAAGGGCCGATTCAGACGGTCATCCTGCTTGCCGTGGTCGGGCCCATGGTGATCTGGTCGACGAAGGAGCTCCTCAGCGGACGGCAACCCGGGTTCCGCTCATCCTTCACGGCGGTGCGCCCGCGCATGCTCCCGGTGTTGTGGACCCAGATCGTCATGTACACGTTCGTCATCATCCTGACGTTGACGATCATCGGGATTCCGTTCGCGATCAACCGCTTCGTCCGCTGGCAATTCGGGGATCAGGCCGCCACGCTGGACGAGGTCCGCGGCAGGGCTGCCCTGCGCGCCAGTTCCTCTTCGAGCAAGGGTCGCTGGTGGCAGATCGTCGCGACGTTGCCGGTGCTCTTCGTGCTCGGCGCAACGATCGGGCCGTTGGTGGGCATCGCGTTGCTCCTCGGCCCGAAGATGCAGATCGACATTGCCAACGGCATCGGATCGATCATCTACTCCGTCACCATGCCATTCGCGGTGATCGGCATGACGCTCCTCTACCTCGCCGGCAAACCGACGATCGAACCACACACAGAGGACTAGGCTGGCGAGGGCGCCACTCCCTACCCCTCAGCCAGCCACGCCACGATCTCGGCCTCCAACGATTCCACCTCGATCGCCTCTGCCAGTGCCTCGCCGAGATTCTCCCGCAGGAGCGGACCGGTCTCGCGTTGCGCGATCTCCGCGACGCGCCGCGAGACGGCCGCTGAATCCACGCCACCCATCGCCTCGATCTCGGTTGCCAGCGCGCGCAGGCGCACCTGCGTGATGGTCACCTGCGCGGCGAGATGGGCCACCGTCCGGGTCAGCGTCTCCAGCCACTCCGACTCCGGGGTGGGGACGATGGCATCGTCACTTGAGAGGGGCAGGAATTCCATGGGGTTACCTCCGTGCGGACAGGTCTCCATGATATGGCCTACACTTCACCTACCCGCAACCCGCACTGCAGAAGATGCCATCGAGGTGGGCAACCCCGCTCGAGAGAGGGTGCAGGTCATCATGGGCTGGAATATGACGCAATGCCGGCGCGCCCTGTTCGCATGGGCCATGGCTCTCGTGATGCTCATCGGTGGGGTGCTCATCCCGCCGGTTGGCGACACGCTCGCCGCCACCTCCTGCGCACGCCCGGCGACCCATGCGGCCGTCCCGACCACAACTCCGGCCCCTGCAGCGACCACCACTGCGGCCACCCCGATCGCGAAGCCACGCAACGGGTCCCCCGATGACGCCGCGCAGCTCACCGCCGATCTCGAGGCGCTTGCTCGCGCGCTTGCCGCCTGCCTCAGCGCCAACGATGCCGCCATGGTGGCGAAGCTGACGACCGCGTCGTATCTCGGCAACCTCTACGGGTCCGCCGATCCGCTGCCGAAAGAGCAATACCTCGCCGCCGCGGCGGACCTCGATCCGATCCCGATGCGCATCGTCTCCGTCACCAACGCGGCCCAGCGTGGCACGGGAGCCGCCACCGCCGAGGTGCTGTCGGTCATTGGCAACCAGTTGATCCGGAGCGAATGGGACTTCGTGCAAGCGCCCGCTGATGAACGGGAGACGGGCAAGAGCGCGTGGCAGGTCAACGCGGAGCGTGAACTCGCGCTCAAAGTGCCAAGCGACTCCGAGGTGCTCGACGTGCGATTGACCGAGTGGGCGATCACCATCGACCCCACCACCACCGGACCGAACGTGGTGCTCCAAGGCACCAACACCGGCAAGCAGGATCACGAGATGCTCGTGCTCCGCCTGAAACCGGGATTCACCGTGCAGGATCTGTTGCGCGCCGCCGGACCCGGCCTACCGGACGAGGTCACCTTCGTCGGTCAGCGCACGGTCGCGTCAGGCGGTTCGGCCGATCTCATCCTGACTGAACTGCCGAAGGGCGAGTACCTCGTGACGTCGCTCTTCTCCACACCGGACGGCACGCCCGAGCTCGCCAAGGGCATGTCCGCGCTCTTCACGGTGCGCTGAGTCCCACCTCGCCTATCCTGCCGTTACACTGCGGGAAGATGTGGCCCCTCGTCCGCATGGACGGGGGTGGCGGCTGAATGCCACGTGAATGGGAGGATCGCTATGCGACAACCGCTGC
>JAPOLF010000370.1 GCA_029977305.1 bacterium
GTCGTCACGTTCGGCGAGTCCGAGATCGACGAGTCGATGGTCACCGGCGAGAGCCTGCCGGTGCCCAAGCAGGTCGGATCGGAGCTCATCGGAGCTTCCGTGAACACGACCGGGTCTCTGCAGGCGCGCGCCACCAAGGTCGGCGCGGACACCGCGCTTGCGCAGATCGTCCAGATGGTGCAGCAGGCGCAGAACTCCAAGGCCCCCGGGCAGCGGCTGGCGGACCGGGCCGCGTTCTGGCTCGTCCTGGTCGCCCTGATCGGCGGAACGCTCACCTTCTTTGGCTGGCTCGCCGCCGGGGCAACTGTGCAGGAGGCGATGCTGTTCGCCATCACCGTGGTGGTCATCACCTGCCCTGACGCACTCGGACTGGCCACTCCCATGGCCGTGATGGTCGGGACGGGGCTCGGGGCGCGCCGCGGCATCCTGTTCAAGAACGCCGGAGCCATCGAGGCCGCGGCCCACATCGACACCGTCGTGATGGACAAGACCGGCACCCTGACCAAAGGCGAGCCCGAAGTCACCGATGTGGCCACGCTCGGCCAGGACCGGATCGAGGTACTCGCACAGGCGGCAGCGGTCGAAGCGCAGTCGGAGCATCCGCTCGCGGCGGCTGTCGTCCGGTACGCGGCGGCCCAGGGCGCG
>JAPOLF010000371.1 GCA_029977305.1 bacterium
CACCTCACCGAGCACGAACAGGAACCGAGAGAGCTGCGCGGCGTCCACCGCGGAGGCGGCGGACGTCGCGGGCGCCTTCTTCTCGAGAGAGGCCTCCTCGGTCTCCGCCTCGGAGCCTCCTCCGGCGGCGTCTTCGCCTTCTTTCGCCTCCGTCGACTCCGCGTCCGCGTCCTTCTTCTTGGGGTTGAAGGCGGCGGCGGCGAAGGAGCGGATCACGTCCGAGGCGGCGCCCTCCGGGTCGGGGTGCAGCGCGTACAGCGCGGCGATGGACTGCTCCGCGGCGGGGTACCACGCGCGCCCGCTCAGGGACGAGCCGGGGGACAGAACCTTCGCGAGCGCGGCGAAGACGACGCCATCCGGCGCGAGCGCGGGCAACGCCACGCCCGCGCTCTCCTTGGTCCCGGCGTTGCCTCCGGGGCGCGCGCGCGCGAGGAGCGCGGCTGCGGCGCGCGCGAGCGCGCCGTCGGCAGTGAGACCCTGGGAGGCGGCCGCGTGGCGGCTGGCGGCTTCGGCCACGTGGCGCAGGGCGCAGACGGCGAGGGCGGGGAGTTGGCGCGCGAGGTCGGCGTTCCATGCCGAGTCGCTCGGGGCTTGCACGTCCTGCGGGCAGACATGAATAAGAC
>JAPOLF010000372.1 GCA_029977305.1 bacterium
TTACGGGGGGCGGGCGCGCTTGCTCGTCGTCGTCGGCGGCGGGGGGTTGGGGCATGCTGGAGGACAAGGTGGCGGTGATCACGGGCTCCGGCGCGGGCATTGGCGCGGCGGCGGCGCGCCTCTTCGCGGAGGAAGGCGCGCGCGTGGTCGTGTCGGACCTGGACGAAGCGCGGTGCCGCGCGGTGGCGCAGGCCATCAACGAGGAGCGCGCAGGGCGCGCCGTCGCGGTGCCGGGCGACGTCACGGCCGAGGGGTTCCCGAAGCACGTCGTGGACGCGGCCGTGAGCAACTACGGCCGCCTCGACATCCTCGTCAACAACGCAGGCCACCTGTGGGACGGTGCCATACACAAGATGACGCGGAAGCAGTGGGACGCCATGCTCGAACTCCACTGCACCGCGCCGTTCCGCCTCATCCAGGCGGCCGAGCCGCACATGCGCGGCGCGGCCAAACGGGAAATCGAGGAGCTCGGCGCGCCGCGCGAGCGCGTCATCATCAACGTCAGCAGCACCACCGGAATCCACGGGAACAGCATGCAGGCCAACTATGCCACGGCAAAGGCGGGCGTCGTCGGCCTCACCAAGACGGTCGCGAAGGAGTGGGGCGGCTTCGGCGTGCG
>JAPOLF010000373.1 GCA_029977305.1 bacterium
GCGGGTGCGGGTGCGGGTGCGGGTGCGGGGCGTGCCGCCGCTGCGCCCTTATCCCTATCCCTATCCCTATCCCTATCCCTATCCCTATCCCTAGGGCGTGCCGCCGCTTCGCCGCCTCGCGCCACTTGAGGCACAGCGCGCTCTCCGCATTCTCCACGCGCGCGCACCAGCCCTCGTGCATCGCCCTCACCTGGTTAGGGTTAGGGTTAGCTAACCCTAGCCCTAAGCCTAACCTGCAGCGTAACTCGAGCTGTACGGTGTGCGGCGCGTCTCCTGCGCCTTCCCCTCCCTCACCGTCGCCGCCGCCATCACCGTCGCCCGACGAGGGTAGCGAGGCGTATAGCTGGACCTCGCCTGAGTACAGCGTTAGGGCTAGGGGTAGGGGTGGGGGTAGGGGTAGGGTCAAGCTTTCCGCCCTCCGGGCAAAGGAGCTTTAAGGTGAGGGTAGGGGTAGGCTGAGGGGCAGGGAGATCGCGCAGCTCCTCGCCGTCGGTCTCGTCGAGGGAGGCGAGGCCCTGGTCCGCTAGCAGCACCGCGGCGTCCGCCTGGTGTGAGGGGCAGGGCGAGGGGTAGGTTAGGGTTAGGGCGAGGGTGAGGATGAGGGTTGGGGTTAGGGGT
>JAPOLF010000374.1 GCA_029977305.1 bacterium
GCCGACGACGACGACGGAGCCGGCCAGAGCGCCGCGGCGGACGTCGAAGCCGCCAAAGCTAACCGCGCGGTTTCTTTGTCGTCGTCGTCCGCTTCGTCGGCGTCGCCGACGGGTTTGGCGGGCAAACTGATCGACGGCGCGTCTCTGGCTTTGCTCGAGCGCGAGCGCGCGCTTCTGGACGACGCGGTGGCGTTCCTGCGCAGCGGCGCGCCCGAGCTGGAGGAGATCGACCTGCTGGTCGAGGCGAGGCGAGGGTTGGAGGAGCTGTTCCTGCTCGTGATCGTCGGCGAGTTCAACGCCGGCAAGTCCTCGGTGATCAACGCGGTTCTGGGCGAGCGGTTCCTGAAGGAGGGCATCTTGCCCACCACCAACGAGATCACGGTGTTGAAGTACGGCGATACGAACGAGACGAAGCAGAGCACGGACGGGTTCTACACGCAAACCGTCCCCGCGGAGTTATTAAAGGAGGTGAACATCGTGGACACGCCGGGCACGAACGTCATATTAGAGCGCCAGCAACGCTTGACCGAGGAGTTCGTCCCGCGCGCCGACTTGGTGCTCTTCGTGCTCTCCGCGGACCGACCGATGACCGAGAGCGAGGTGAAGTTCTTGACGT
>JAPOLF010000375.1 GCA_029977305.1 bacterium
AGGCGGGGTCCTTCGTTCCGGTGCTGGCCCACAGTGGGCGTTGCACGCGGGCACCCCGAGCCGCCAGGGCTTCCCAGCGAGGCCCGGAGAAGGTCTCCTGGAAGCGCCGGTAGGCCAGTCGACCCTGGGCGAGGGCGGCACTGCCGCGGAGGGGATGATCGCCGAGTCGCCGGTCGACCTCGGTGTCCACCCGCGAGATGAAGAAACTGGCCACACCGGCCACGTCGGAGAGATCCTCGACCCCGTCGGCGACCCGGTCCTCGAGCCCTGCCATGTAGGCCTCGGCGACGGCGAGGTATCGGTCGAGGCCGAAGATCAGGGTGGTGTTCACCGAGATGCCGAGGCGGATCGCGCCGCGGATGGCGTCGAGGCCCTCGACGGTGGCGGGGATCTTGATCATCACGTTGTCGCGGCCCACCCGGGCGTGGAGGTCACGGGCCGCGTCGAGTGTCGCCCCCGTATCGCGAGACAGGGCGGGGGAGACCTCCACCGAGACGAACCCGTCGGTCCGGTCGGAGGAGTCGTAGAGCGCTCGGAACTCGTCGCACGCGGCACGGATGTCGTCGACCACCATCGCCCAGTAGGCCTCCTCGGTGGACAGT
>JAPOLF010000376.1 GCA_029977305.1 bacterium
AAGGATCTGCTGGTGATCGACATCGACGATCCTGAAGGAGACGGGGGTGAAAGGCTTGGAAGCCTCGACTATGAAGACTTTTTGAAAGAAGGAACTCCGGATTTTGAATGGATCATGCCTGAAGATGAATGGGACGCCATCAGTTTGAATTATACTTCTGGCACCACAGGAAATCCCAAGGGGGTCGTCTGCCATCACCGGGGAGCCTATCTTGCGGCAATGAGCAACCCGATGATGATCGGGCTCGGAAGCGACTCGGTCTACCTCTGGACCCTGCCGATGTTTCACTGCAACGGCTGGTGCTTCACCTGGGGCGTGAGTGCGATGGGCGCAACCCATGTCTGTTTGAGAAAATTCGATCCGGCGACGGTGTTCCGGCTCATCGAAGAACACGGAGTGACCCATCAATGCGGCGCCCCCATCATTCTCAACGCGATGGCCCATGCTCCGGAGGAGGTGAAACCAAGCTTCAAATCCAAAGTCGTGATCGCCACCGGCGGAGCGGCTCCTCCCAGCCCTGTGATCGCTGCCCTCGAACCAATGGGTTTTGAAGTGATTCACCTCTACGGCCTGACCGAGGTCTATGGACCGGC
>JAPOLF010000377.1 GCA_029977305.1 bacterium
CATGAAGGCGATTGCCAACGGCCAGCTCGAGGGCTTCCCGCCGCCCGAGGAGCTCAAGACGGTGTACGTCGAGCACGACATCCAGGGCGTCGCCGAGGACACGCCCGTCGTCGACTTCGCGCACATGGTGTGCAAGGAGACGAAGTCGCGCGAGGATGTCGAGAAGGAGCTGACGAACGTCGGCTTCAACGACGAGCGCCGTGGCATGTCCATCTCGTCGCTGTCCGGCGGCTGGAAGATGAAGCTCGCGCTCGTGCGCGCCATTCTGATGGATGCCAAGATCTTCCTGCTCGACGAGCCGACGAACCACCTCGACGTGACGAACGTCCAGTGGCTTGTCGACTTCCTCAACGGATCGACGTCGACGTCGCTCATCGTCTCGCACGACAGCGGCTTCCTCGACAACGTGTGCACGCACATCATCCACTACGAGCAGCGCAAGCTCAAGACGTACCGCGGCAACCTGTCGGAGTTCGTGAAGAAGGTGCCGGAGGCACAGTCGTACTACAGCTTCGAGGCGGCGGCGTTCACGTTCCACTTCCCGGAGCCGGGCTACCTCGAGGGCGTGAAGAACAAGGACAAGGCTATC
>JAPOLF010000378.1 GCA_029977305.1 bacterium
GAGCTCGTCGTCGCGGTTGCGCTTCGGGACGCGTTTCCTGCTCCCCACGGCGTCGGAGACGTTTTCCTGCGCGCGCCACATGGGCGGGACCACGACGTTCACCACGTTCTGGCGCAAGTCGCTCGTCACGCCGGTGCCGGGGTAAAACTCGACGCCGGAACCCTTGCCGTCGTCGGCGAGGTGGATGGAGGCAAAAAAAACGTCGCGGTCGTCGCGCGCCGCGCCGCCCGCGCGCGCCAGGGACCGGCGGTGGCGTTCATGCCACGCCCTCGCGATCTCCTCCGTGCCGTTCCCGTGGTGCACGTCGAAGTCCACCACCGCCACGCGTCGCGCGAGCCGGCCGCCGTTGCCTTCCAGAGCGTGCAGCGCGCCTGCGATGAGGGAGAGAGGTGAGCGTTATTCTTCGAGCGGAGGAGAACGCGCGCGACGAGAAAAAGACGAGTCGTCTCGAGAGACTTCGGGTGTTGTCCGGTCCGTATCTGTCCGAGGGCGACGTATCCTCAGCGCCTCCAGTCATCAGAAACCGCGTGCAATGTGCGGGAGGCGAGTCGCGACGGCGAGCGCGCCGGCGTGGTGCGCGCGGC
>JAPOLF010000379.1 GCA_029977305.1 bacterium
TCGGCCTGGCGCAAACCGGGACAGGCAAGACCGCGGCATTTGGCCTGCCCCTCCTCGAGCGACTCGACCCGTCCCAGTCCCACGTACAAGCGCTGGTGCTGGCACCTACGCGTGAATTGGGCCAGCAGATCGCCCAGCAGATTGAGCTGTTTGCCAAATACGACGAGGGCATCCGCACCACAGCCGTCTACGGCGGCGCGAACATCGCGACACAGATCAGCCAACTCCGCAAGCCGTGCCAAGTGGTCATCGCCACGCCCGGCCGGTTGATCGACCTCGCCAAGCGCGGAGCCATCGCCCTGGACCAAATCGAATGCGTCGTCCTCGACGAGGCGGACGAGATGCTCAACATGGGGTTCAAGGAAGAGCTCGATACGATTTTGGCCATGACGCCGGATTCGAAGCGCACTTGGCTGTTTTCCGCGACGATGCCCAAGGAGATTCGACGCTTGGTCAAGCAGTACATGTCGGACACGTATGAAGTCCGCATCGATCCGAAGACGGCCGTCAACGAACAGATTGAGCACCGCTACACCATGGTGCGCAATGCTGACAAGGCCGAGGCGCTCACCCGGTTCATGG
>JAPOLF010000037.1 GCA_029977305.1 bacterium
CGTGCGCCTGCTGCAGGGCGATGTTCTCGCGGAAGACGGTCTCCTGTGCGGGATCGGTGAGGAGGAAAAGGTACCCCTGCTGCCGGAGGCCGATGTCGACCCCGAAGCGCTCTTCGTATTGCTCCCAGACGCGGAGCGAGTACTTGGCGAGTTCGATGTTGGTGGCGGTCGAGAATTGGAGGCGGACGCCGCCGGCGGCATCGGCAGTGGCGCCGCGGGCGATGAGGTCCTTTTCGAGGACGAGCACGTTGGTCATGCCGCGCTCGGCGAGAGCATGGGCGATGGCGCAGCCCATGATGCCGGCGCCGATGATGACGGCGTCTGCCGTGGTTCGCATGGGGATCCTCCTCGATCAGGCGTGCAATCCGCTGTCGGGAGTATCCGTGATTTGGGCGAGCGCGGTCCCCTGCGCGCCGCCAAACCATTGGCGCCAGTTGCTCAAGGCGTGTGAAAGATCGCCAGACCGTTCGGAAACGTGCAGAGTTGCCGCGCGGATGTTCGATGAAATCAGCCACACATCGACTTGCAAGTGGGAACGGCATGGAGGCCGAACTTCAAGAATGCGCCCGGCTGATGCGACGGCTCTTGTTTGGCTTCCCGATGGTCGCGATGACGGTCCGGTCGCCGTCACTTGCCGCGAGTCCAATCAGCGTGTCGTTCGTCACGAACAGCCGCCCGAAGACGCTCGACCTAGAGCAGCGAGACTTGCCTCGCGACACCGCCACGTCGACCGAGTCGACGACCGAAACCCCTCGATCGTTGGTGAACCATCGTGGGCTCCTAGGCCCCCTCAGACGGTGAAGATGTGCTGCGCCCGAAAACGTGCAAACCCCGTCCCACAGACGCCACGAAAAAGGGTCCACAGAATCACCCACAGAATTTCCTCGTGAACTAGTGCACATCTGCATCTCGGTACAATGCTGTTCAAGTCGCATGCACGCCGGGGCGGAAGGGGGGGTGACATGGGCGAGTCATTGGCAGAGCTCCTCAAGCACGCACGGACCCGCGCCGGGTTGTCCCAAGACGACCTCGCTGCGTGTTGCGGCGTCAGCACCCGTACCGTGAGCGACATCGAGCGCGGACTCTCCACGCAGCCCCATCGCACCACTGTGCGGCGGTTGGTCGACGGGTTGCGCCTGCCCCCGGCGGAGGCGGCGCGGTTCACCGCGGTTGCGGCGAACCGAATGGTCGCGGAGGACCTTGCTGCAGCTGGGCGGCCGCCGGTGGCGGAGCGGGTTGTTGGGCGGGACGAGGACCTCGCGCTGCTGACGAGCCTGCTGCGGGATCCCGCGACACGGATCGTCACGCTGATCGGTCCGGGCGGGGTCGGAAAGTCGGCGCTGGCATCTGCTGCGGTTGCCGATGCAGGGCTGCGGGTGCGCTGGGTGGATCTCGAGTACCTGCGGGAGGATGAACTCGTCGTGCCGGCCATGGTGGCTGCGGTGCATGCCCTGCAAGCGCGGGAAGGAGGACGCCCGGTGGTGGTCCTCGACAGCGCCGAGCACGTGCTTGATGGATGTCGTGAGTTGCCCGGTGTGCTCGCGCTCGATCCCGACGTCGTGATGGTGGTCACCAGTCGATCACCGCTGGGGTTGGACGATGAGCGGGTGGTGCCGGTTGAGCCGTTTGCGCTGCCGGCATCCCCAAGTGCGGTCCCGTGCGAGGAGTTGCAACACCATCCGGCTGTGGCGCTCTTCGTCGCGCGGGCAAAGAGGGTGCGGCCCGATCTGTCATTCACCTGCGCTTCCGACGAAGGCAACGCGGCGATCCGTGCCGCGGCGTCGGTCTGCGCGCGTCTCGATGGTCTGCCGTTGGCGATCGAGATTGCGGCGGCTCAGGTGACGACCGTCCCCTTGACGAGTATGGATCGCGCCCTCGATGCGCGATTGCTCTCCCTGCTCGATGGCCCAGTGCGACGAGGTCGGGGTCGGCGTCGGAGCATCCGGGCGACCATCGATTGGGGATACCAACTCCTTGATGCGGACGATCAGCGACTGATCCGGATGCTCTCCGTCTTCCGCGGCGGGTTCAGCCCAGAGGCGGCGGAGGCGATCACCGGTGGTGAGGCCTCGCAGGGCCTGCCGCGCCTGGTCGCGGCGAGCATGGTGCAGATCGAGCGGGGTGACAGCCAAGCCGCGCCGCGTTACCGCATGTTGGATGTGGTGCGCACCTGCATGGCCTCCGAGCTCGCCGCTCGAGAGGACGAGCAAGAGGTCGCCGAGATAGCGCGTACCGCATGGATCACCCACCTGGCGAATCAGTGGCATCCCGGGATGCCCATCACCGACCTCACCGCCTGGCTCGATGCGCTCGAGCGGGAGATCGACAACCTGCGCGGTGCGATCGCGTGGTGCCTGCAGCAGCGCTCGACCGCTGCGGGGATGGCGTTGATCAGCAAGGTCGGGCGGTTCTGGGATCTGCGTGATCACTTGGTCGAGGGATTGCTCTGGCTCGAGCGGTTGCTCATTCGGGCCGAGGAACTGCAGGAACCGGTTGATCCGATGGTCTGGTACTGGTCGGGGACGTTGGCGGTCCCACTTGGGCGGATCGAATTGACGGAGGCGATGGGGTTGCGGTTGCTCGCGCGGGGCCGGGAGGCATCGGAGGTGATGACGCTCGCGCGTGGGGCGACCTTGCTGAGTGTGGTCCGCAGTGAGCAGGCGCGCGATGGCGAGGCTGTGGAACTCGCGCAGCAGGGACTGGCCGCGCTCGGGCCGGATGCGGCGCAGGCTTCGGCGGAGATCGCGATGGTGCGATCGCGGTTGCTGAATCGACTCGGCGTGGCGGAGCAGACGCGCGCTGCCCGGTCGGGGGATAAGACGGCGCTCGCCAGTGCCGCCGACGCCTACCAGCGCGCCGCGGAGTTGTCGCGGTTGGTCAATGACGAGTCCGGGGTGCTCAATGCGATCGCCGGACTGGGGGCATGCGCGTTGATGGCGGGGCATACCGACGACGCGATCGCCCACTTCCGGGAGGGGGTGCCGATCGCGGTGAACGGCGGCCACTGGTGGTACGCCTGGTTGCAGCTGCACGGGCTGGCTGAGGCGTTGCTGCGCAGTGATCGCCCGGAGAGCGCGGCGGTGGTGCTGGGGATCGCGCGGACGATCGGTGAGCAATGGCGGTTCACCCCCTACGCGTTCTGGGACGAAATCGCCGGATCGACCGAGGGCGTGCTGCGCCGCACGATCGGCGATGCCCGCACCGAGGCGTTGGTCGCCGACGGGCGACGCCGTGCCCGCAAGGGGATGCGCCACGCCGCGTTGGCGGCCGTGGCCGTCGCCGATGGGCCCGGCGCCTGAGGCCATTTGACGTGATCTGGCCCCGACCATAGGCTGCAGCCAATTGGCAATCTCACGAAGGAGCGCCCCATGGCGGCAGCGGTGCACGCGGTACCCACAAACACCTCAGATGTGCTGATCATCGGCGGCGGCCACAACGGGCTCGTCGCGGCATGTTATCTCGCGCAGGCGGGGTTTTCGGTCACCATCCTCGAGCGGTACTTCGACGTCGGCGGTGCCGCCTACTCGGAGGAGATCGAGGGCGCCCCGGGTCACATCGCCAGCACCGGGTCCTACGTGCTCTCTCTCGCGCCGCAGAAGGTGATGAAGGACCTCAAGCTCGAGCAGCGCGGCTTGGAGTTGATCCGGCGCAATCCGCGCTCCTTCGCCCCCTTCATGGACGGCTCCGACGGGATCGTCTTCTATGAGGACATGGAGAGCACGATCGAGGAGATCGCCCGCTTCTCCCCGCACGACGCCAAGACCTACCCGATCTACGACGCGCTGCTCGAGCGGGCGTGCGAAATCATGGACGACTTCATCCTGCGCAAGCCGCCGACCTTCGCCGAATTCGCCGCCGCCTTCAACCGCCCCGGGGACGAGAAGGCGTTCAAGTTCTTCGTGCTCGGCTCCGCCGCGGACAGCGCGGAGTACTACTTCGACTCCGACATCATGCAGGCCGCCTCCTGTGCGTTGGGGCTGATCGGGACGTTCCGCGGTCCGCGTGACGCCGGCACCGGCTACGTCAAGCTCTACCACGCGATGGGGATGGCGACCGGCAAGCGTGGGCAGTGGGCCTATCTGCGCGGCGCGATGGGCTCCTTCACCCAGACCTTGAAGAAGCTGGCGCTCGAGCTCGGCGTCGACATCCGGACCCACGCCGAGGTGACCAAGATCTGCACCGCCGGCGGCCGCGCCACCGGAGCGGTGACCGAGGACGGCGAGGAGTTCCACAGCCGCATCGTCTTCTCCAACGCGGATCCGAAGCGGACCTACCTCAAGTTGGTCGATCCGCAGGATCTGCCCGCGGAGTACATCGCCGACATCGCCAACATCCAGATGACCTCGCCGGTGGTGAAGATCAACTTCGCGACCGACCGTCTCCCGGAGTACGCCGCTCTGAAGAAGCGTGGCGATTACTCCATCGGGCAGGGTGGCGGCGTCCACATCGGACCCACCGTGGATTACCTGCAGAACGCCTTCGAGGATGCCCGAAACGGTCGACCCGCTGATTGGCCCTTCTACTCGATCCACGCCCAAAGCGCGGTCGATCGCACACTCGCGCCGGGAGATGCCCACACCGTCAGCATCTTCTCGCAGTTCTTCCCCTATGAGCTCGCCGAGGGCACGTGGGAAACGCGCCGCGATGAGATCACGAAGCACATTTTCAAGCGGTTCACCCACTTCGCGCCGAACATGGCTGACGCCGAGATCACCGCGCAGGTGCTGGCGCCGCCGGATGTCGAGCACCGCTTCGGGCTCACGGGCGGCCACATCTTCCAAGGCGAACTGGTGCCGGAGCAGGCGTTCGACATGCGGCCGGTCCCCGGTTCTTCCTCCTACGAAGGGCCGATCCACGGGCTCTATCTGTGTGGCAGCGGGGCGTGGCCCGGGGGTTGCGTGATGGGTGCCCCGGGGCACAACGCGGCCCACGAGGCGATCGAGCGGCTGCGCAACGGCGAGTACCGCTAACCGACCGAGGCAGGCCATGCCCGAGAAACGCTCCTTCGCGTCGACGCCCGCGGTGCGCCGGCGGATGCAGGAGCAGCGCACCCATGACACCGAACCGGAGTTGCAGCTGCGACGGCTGCTTCACGCCGCCGGTCTGCGTTATCGGGTGAATTGCCGAGTCACGCCGACCCTGAAAAGCCGCGCCGACATCGTCTTCGGGCCGTCACAGGTGGCGGTGTTCGTCGATGGTTGCTTCTGGCACGGCTGCCCGGAGCATTACCGCACCCCGGCCGCGAATGCGGCGTACTGGGAGCCGAAGATCGCCGGCAATCGCCTGCGCGATGCTGACACCGATCGCTTGCTTGCGCATGAGGGGTGGTTGGTGCTTCGGTTCTGGGAGCATGAGGACATGGCGATCGCGGCTGGGAAGGTTGCGGCGGCGGTGCGGTCGCGTCATCCCGCGCGGGTGGCCGCTACTCCTCGACGATCTCGATCGTGACGCTCATGCCCTTGTCGGCGGCGCCCTCGAGCGGATCGTAGGCGGTGTAGGTGCCCGGCGCGAGATTCACCGCGAGGGTGCCCGATTCGCCCGGCGCGAGGTCGGCATCGAGGAACATCGAGCCCCACGTGTCATTACCCATCACGAAGTTGTGGGGCTTCTTGCCGTCGTTGGTGATCACGAACACGGCGGGACCAGCCTTCAGCCGGAGCGGCATGTCGATCTCCCACTCGCTGAGGGAGATGTCGATGCTGCCGCCGATCGGGGTCACGGTCGGCGTCGCGGTCGGGAGTGGGGTGGCGGTGGGCAGCGGCGTGGAGGTGCTGGTCGGGGTGACCTCGATGGTGATCGGGGTGCCGTCAGAGGGGATCATGGTGATGGTGATGATGGCAGGAGTAGGCGTCGGGACGAGCACCGTGGGCGAGGGGGTCGCGGTCGGCTCGAAGGGATCGCGGTCCGGCGCGAAGAAGATGCTGGCGATCGTCTCGTTGGTGGCGAGATCGGGCGAGAGGAACGCGATCCCGGAGTAGCCGGAGTCATTGCGCTCGGGCAGACCGAGGGTGAGCGCCCCGTTCTCGTCGATGATCCCCCCGACCTCTCCACAGGCGAGCGTTGCAGCGGCGGCGGTGTCATCGCGCACGACGATTGCATGCGGCGCCGCGAGCAGCGCATCGAGCGGCAGGGGGATGCGGGAGAACGAGGTCTCCACGAGGACGGAGCGCTCGCTGCCAGCGCGCTCGAGGGGGACGTTCTCGGGAAGGGTGACGGTGTTGAGCTCGGCGACGGTCGTGCCGGGTTTCTTGCAGGTGCCCTCGATGAGCGCAACGGGACGAGGTGGGGTGTCGACCACGCTCTGAGCGACGGCGACGATTGCGCCACCGAGCACCGCCAGCACGGCGAGCGTCACCACCAGTCCTCGTGTCCAGCGAATCATCCGGGGCGTGCCTTTCCGCGCTGCCTGATTGCTCGTGGCGAAGATAGCACGGCGGCAGGAGGGGAGGATGAGCGCAACCCGCCTACTTCGCGAGGCGGGTCGCCTCGGAGAGGGATTGCACGCCATCCTTCAGCTGCTGGGTGGCCCGCTTCACCTTGTCGAAATTCAAGGTGAGCAGACCGGATTTGGCGTTGTCCATCGCCTCGCGAATGGTGGTGGAACCGGATTGGTAGGCGTCGATCGCGGGCTGCATGCTGGCGGGAAGGGTGCCGGAGGCGATCAGGGCATCGATTTCGGCGAAGCGATCGCCCATCTGCCCCTGCTCCTTGGTGATCTGAGACAGGTTCCGCGACTTGGTCTCGCCGAGGCGGACGAGTTCGCGGGCCTGCTCGGTGGCGCTGTCGAGGGCGCGGGAGAATTGCTTGGCGGGGTCCTTCTCATCAACCGCGGCGTCCTGCGTGGCGGTGTCGGCGGTGGCGGGATTCGGGGGGAGCGGGAGGTCGCCGCCGAGCCGTGTGTACCCGAACGCGAGCACCACGAGGGCGATCAGGGTGATGATGGCGACTTTGATGAATCCCACGGTGGTACCTCCGAGTTCGATGCGGCGCACGCTGCGCGATCGTGGCGGGATAATGGCGGGGAGTTCATGATGCCACGTGGACGCCCATTGGTGCCGCCCGACGCAACGAGGAGGACCGCGTGAAGCCTGCAGGATCCGAGGCTCCCAGCAGCGTCATCGTGCTCGATGTGCGGCCCCAGCTCGATTGCGGGCGGTATCCGGTGAAACGCGAGGTCGGTGACACGCTGGAGGTGACGGCAGTCATCTTCAAGGACGGTCACGACCTCCTCTCGGCGGTGGTGCGGTATCGCCCGGTGCGGGAGCAGGCGTGGCGCGAGGTGCCGATGGCCCTCCTCGGCAATGACCTGTGGTCGGCCTCCATCCCGCTGACGGAGAACACGCGCTATCAGTACGTCGTCGAGGCGTTTCCGGATCGTTTCGGCACGTGGCGGGATGGTTGTGCGAAGAAGGTCGAGGCTGGCCTCGAGGTGCCGTTGGAGATCGAGGAGGGCCGCCTCCTGCTCGTCGAGACCCTGACCCGCGCCTCGGGGCCAACCCGTGCCGTGATTGAGCACGCGATCGCCGTCGCAGAGAGCGATGCCGGACAGGCCGCGAAGGCGCAGGTGCTCCTGGCCGAACCGCTGCGCAATGCCGTCGCCGCAGTGGCGAGTCGGCGCGGGGCGACCGTGTCGGAGCCGACGCTCGAGGTGGTGGTCGATCGGGTGCGGGCGCGCTTCGCCGCGTGGTACTCGTTCTTCCCCCGCAGCGCGGGGACGGTCCCAGGCCGCAGCGCGACCTTCGCCGAGGCGGCGGAGCGCCTCCCGGCGATCGCGGCGATGGGCTTCGACACCGCCTACCTTTTGCCGATCCATCCTATCGGCACGACCTTTCGCAAGGGGCCGAACAACACGCTGGAGGCCGGACCGGATGACCCCGGGGTGCCCTACGCGATCGGCTCGCCGGATGGCGGGCACGATGCGATCGATCCGGCGCTGGGGACGATCGCCGACTTCGTCGCGTTCCGCGTGCGGGCCGAGGAACTCGGGATGGAGGTCGCGCTCGATCTCGCGGTGCAGGCGTCGCCCGACCACCCGTGGGTGGAAGCGCACCCCTCATGGTTCACGGTGCGCCCGGATGGCTCGATCCAGTACGCGGAGAACCCACCGAAGAAATATCAGGACATCTACCCGATCAACTTCGAGGGTGAGGACTGGTCGGGGTTGTGGGACGAATTGTTGCGAGTGGTGCGGTTCTGGGTGGGGCACGGGGTGAAGGTGTTCCGCGTCGACAACCCCCACACCAAACCGGTGGTCTTCTGGCAGTGGCTGATCGCAGACGTGCAGGCCACCAACCCGGAGGTGATCTTCCTCTCCGAGGCATTCACCAAGCCGCATATGATGCGCACCCTCGCCAAGGCGGGCTTCACCCAGAGCTACACCTATTTCACGTGGCGGAATGCGAAGCATGACCTCACGGAGTACCTCACCGAGCTGACCCAGTCGGAGATGCGCGAGTACTACCGGGGCAATCTCTTTCCCAACACGCACGACATCCTGCCCGTGCTGTTGCAGGAGGGCGGGCGGGCCGCGTTCCGGATGCGGTTGTGCCTCGCCGCGACGCTCTCCAGCGTCTACGGCATCTACAGCGGTTTCGAGCTCTGCGAGAACACCCCCGTGCCGGGCAAGGAGGAGTACCTCCACTCGGAGAAGTACGAGTTCAAGGTGTGGGACTGGGACCGCCCCGGAAACATCATCGATGAGGTGACACGCATCAACCGGATCCGGCGAGAGCATCCCGCGCTGCAGGAATACGACAATCTCCGCTTTTTCGACACCGACAACGACCAACTGCTCTGCTACGGCAAGGCGACGGCCGATCGCTCTGACTTCATCGTGGTGGTGGTCAACCTCGATCCGTTCGAGCCGCGCGAGGGCCACATCATGCTGCCCATCCACGAGTGGGGCATCGAGTGGCACGAGCCATATCGAATCCGCGATCTCATCTTCGACGAGACCCATCTCTGGACGGGTGGCCGCATCTGGCTACGCCTCGATCCGGAGGAATCACCCTATCGCATCTACGCGATCGAGCCATGGAAGCACGTTGACTACGTGGAGGTCAGCGGCTAGGCGATCACCCGCCACCAACGGCGTGGACGACCTCGAGCACGTCTCCCTCGGCAAGCAAGGTGGCACCGTACTCGCCGCGCGGGACGATCAGCCCGTTCCGCTCGACGATCGCCATGCCGTCACTCATCCGCTTGCTGGCGAGGAAGTCGTGCACCGACCACCCTGCGCCCACCTCGACGTGCTTGCCGTTGACGGTGATCCGCACCACGGCGATCGCTGGTTCGTTGTCCATGGCAGTGCTCCCGATGGAACGGTCATTCCACGCTGCATCCAAGGCCTGCCGCAGGCGCGCGGTGGCCGCACGCGGATCGGCCGCGGTGGTGACGTACGAGATCACCGCGACGCCTGCCGCCCCGGCCGCGATGACTTCGGCCACCCGATCCGGGGTGATGCCGCCGATGGCAACGACGGGCACAGGGGCCACTGCGATGATGCGGCGCAACCCGCTGATCCCGATCGGTTCCTCGCCGGGGTGCGATGCGGTGGCGTGGATGTGCCCGGCGAAGAGGTAGTCCGCGCCGAGCGACGCCGCGGCCGCGTCGGGCGAGTGGACGGAGCGTCCCACCAGCAGGGGTTCCGGACGGCTGGCGCGGGCGGCCGTGATCGCCTCGGGGCCGAGTCGCTCCGGAAGATGGATGCCGTCGGCGAGGTCTGCCGCAGGGAGGTCGCCATTGATGATCACCGCCGCCCGTCCCTCGACCGCCATGACAAGTTCTTGCGTCAAGGTGATCAGTTCCGGTTCGGGCAGCCAATGGGCGCGGAGGTGGATCATCGTCGCGCCACCGGCGGCCGCCTCCGCGGCAAGCGCGGTCAGCGGCAGCCCACCCTCTTGTGGCGCGAGGAGGACCGCTAGGGCCGGGAGATCGAGCTCTCGGGTCAATTCACGCCCACGATCCCGGTGACCGGGCTGCTGGCGGAGGCATAGGGCAGGACCGGCATCCGCCCGGCGAGGAACGCCTTGCGCCCGGCCCGGACCCCCTCGGCGATGGCCTCGCCCATGAGGGCGGGGTCGGTGGCCTTGGCGATCGCGGTGTTGACGAGGCAGGCGTCGGCGCCGAGTTCCATCGCCTGCGCGGCGTCGGAGGGGACGCCGATCCCGGCGTCGACCACCACCGGGACCGTCGCCTGCTCGACGATGATCCGCAATGCGGCGCGATTGATGAGCCCTTGCCCGGAGCCGATCGGGGAGCCGAGCGGCATGATGGTGGCGGTGCCGATTTCTTGCAGGCGGACGGCGAGCGCGGGGTCGGCGCCGATGTACGGCAGGACGGCGAAGCCCTCATCGACGAGCACCTTGGCCGCCTCGAACGTGCCGACCGGATCGGGCAGCAGGTAGCGGGCGTCGGGGATGACTTCCAACTTCACCCAGTCACCGAGGCCCATGGCGCGCGCCATGCGGGCGATGCGGATCGCCTCCTCGGCGGTGGCGCAGCCGGCGGTGTTCGGGAGGATGGCGACCTTGCTGGTGTCGATGTCCTCGAGGATGGAGCGGCTGGCCGGATCGTCGAAGTCGATGCGGCGGAGCGCGACGGTGACCACTTCGGTGCCGGATGCGGCGATGGCATCGCGCATCTCCTCCCGGGTGCGGTACTTGCCGCTGCCGAGGAAGAGGCGGCTGCTGAACGTGCGGCCAGCGATCGTGAGCGTGTCGGCCATGGTGCGGGACTCCTGCGATCGACGCGGACCGTGCCCGTGGCACGGGGAAGACGAAAAACGCCACCCGGGTCGGGAGGCGCTGCTGAAAGGGTCCGGTGGTCCCTGCGCGGGCATTATCCCGATCAGGTGGACGGTCGGGGACGGTTTTGGCCCCCCTCTCAGCCCGGTTCCCCGAGCTCCCGTTGCGGTGTTCTTCGGTTGTGGGTGTAGCGTACGAGGCGGGGCGGTGGGCGTCAACGCCCGACACCGCGCGAGGGGCGCCTGGGGCAAGGTGGTACGGTTCCCGCGGCGGTCGCGGCGCGGTAGCGAAGACCGGGCGACGGTGCAACAGGAGGACCACGATGGGCGAGACATCCTACGGCGTGCCGGGGCGGGTGACGGCGCTGGCCGAAGGGCTCTGGATGATCGATCTCGGCTTTCAGGAGCGGGAGACGGTGGTCACCGCCTATCTCATCCAGCAAGGCGATGCGCTCGTCCTCGTTGAGACCGGGCCCTCCTCAACCCTGGCGCACCTACTGGCTGGGATCCGCACTGCCGGTTTCAACCCCAATGACCTGACCAACATCATTGTCTCCCACATCCATCTTGACCACTCTGGAGCCGCAGGCGTTCTCCTCCGCGATCATGCTCCGCGTGCTGTGGTGCACGTTCATCCGGTGGGCCTCCCACATCTGGTCGATCCCTCCAAACTCGTCGCCAGCGCAGGCCGGCTCTACACCGACCGCATGGACGAGCTCTGGGGAGAGGTTGCACCGGTGCAGGAGGATCGGGTGATTCCGGTCGTGGACGATGAGCCGGTGCACATCGGGGGTCTGGACTTGGTGCCGATCTTCACCCCGGGACATGCGTCGCACCACATCGTGCTCTGGGACCCGGCTCGGAAGGTCGCGTTCACCGGGGATGTCGGCGGGGTCCGGATGCCATCAATGACGTTTAACCTGCCGCCATGCCCGCCGCCGGAAGTCAATCCTGAGGCCTGGGCGCAGAGCGCTGAACGGATGCGGGGGTTGTCGGCTGAACGCTTGTGCCTCACTCATGGCGGGTGCTTCGATGATGTCTCTGCCCATTTGGCGCAACTTGAGCCCAACATTGCCGCACTCACCGAGGTGGCGAAGACCGGGTTGCTTGCCGAGGAGGATCACGAAACCCTGACGGCAAGAATCCACGATTGGGTGGCCGGTCAAGCCGGTCCGATCGATCCCGAGGTCCTGGTTAACTTGGAGTGGGCATCCCCCAGTTACCTCGCGTCGCTCGGGCTGACGCGCCTCTTGGTCAAACGCGGTGTGGTGATCCCTCACACCCCCGCATAGTCGCCGATCCTGATAGGCTGGCAGAGACAACCTCCGCGAGGAGACACGGCGACCACGCAGCGTGGAAAGATGATGGGATTGGACTACACACCGTTTCCCACAGCAGAGGCGGTCGCCCCATCGGAGCCGGTTGCGTCTCGGTGGGGACGTCGGATTCCGCGTGACGTCCTGATCGGGGTGTTGTTGTACGCGGTGGCGGTGTTGGCGGTGTTCTGGGTGCCGATCGGCGATCCACCGTGGCATCAAAGCTGGGAGGACTACGCCGGATATCAGTTCATCGATGCCTGGGTCGAGCATCCCGATCTCCGGGAGATCTTTCGGTTCACCGATGGACTTGCCGCGGACAGTGCACGCGGGCCCCTGATCGGCCCCGCCATGTGGGTGGGATACATGATCGGTGGGACGGGATATGCCCCACTGCGCGCACCGCTCGCAC
>JAPOLF010000380.1 GCA_029977305.1 bacterium
CGCGCCTCGCGCGTCGTCCGCAACCGGGCGGTGGCGGAGCCCGCGACGACGACGACGGGCAACGAGGTGAAGCGCGACGACGTTCGCAACGTCGCCATCATCGCGCACGTCGACCACGGCAAGACGACGCTGGTGGACTCCATGCTCGCGCAGAGCAAGGTGTTCCGCGAGAACGAGAAGGTGGAGACGCGCGTGATGGACAGCAACGACCTCGAGCGCGAGCGCGGCATCACCATCCTCTCCAAGAACACCGCGGTGACGTACAAGGACACCAAGGTGAACATCATCGACACCCCCGGCCACGCCGACTTCGGCGGCGAGGTCGAGCGCGTACTCTCCATGGTTGATGGCGTGCTGCTGCTGGTTGATGCAGTCGAAGGACCCATGCCGCAAACGCGCTTCGTCACCCGAAAGGCACTCGCACAGGGCCTCAAACCGATCGTCGTCGTCAACAAGATCGACCGCCCCGGCGCGCGCGCCGACTGGGTCGTCAATCAGACATTCGATCTCTTTGACAAGCTCGGCGCAACCGAAGAACAGCTGGATTTCCCTGTTGTCTACGCATCCGCTCTGAACGGTTTCG
>JAPOLF010000381.1 GCA_029977305.1 bacterium
GGCGTGTTGGGCGGGGAGGTGTCCGACATCGTCCTCCTCGACGTCACGCCGCTCTCCCTCGGCCTCGAGACCCTGGGCGGCGTCATGACCAAGCTCATCATGCGCAACACCACGCTCCCCACCTCCAAGTCTGAGGTTTTCTCCACCGCCGCGGATGGCCAGACGTCTGTCGAGATCAACGTCCTCCAGGGCGAGCGCGAGTTCGTCAAGGACAACAAGTCCCTCGGCAACTTCCGCCTCGACGGCATCCCCTCCGCGCCCCGCGGTGTGCCCCAGATTGAGGTGAAGTTTGACATTGACGCCAACGGCATCCTCTCCGTCTCCGCGGCTGACAAGGGTACCGGCAAGGTGGCGGACATCAAGATCACCGGCGCCTCCACCCTCTCCGAGGACGAGGTCGAGAGGATGGTGAAGGACGCGGAGTCCAACGCCGAGGCTGACAAGGCGCAGCGCGACGCCGTCGACACCAAGAACTCCGCCGACTCGATGTGCTACCAGACCGAGAAGCAGCTCGAGGAGCTCGGGGATAAGATTCCCGAGGAGACCAAGGAGAAGGTCAAGGGCAAGGTTGCCGAGCTCCG
>JAPOLF010000382.1 GCA_029977305.1 bacterium
ACCCTCCGTTCGCGCCGCCGCCTCTCCGTCGCGCCCCGCCGCGCGCTCGGGCTCAGGTGGAACGTGTACGCGTCTCGGATCGACTCGCGCCGCGCGCTCGCCGTCGTCTCGTTCTCGCGCTCTTCCAGCGCGCCGACGTCGCGGACCGGCCGCCACGCGTTGTTCTCGACGCGCGCGTACCATCCGCGGCGTGAGGGCCGTTCTATACGAGCGAACGTCGGGGTGGAGTTGAAAGGCGTCAGTTGGAGTTGAAAGGCATCGAGGGCGGGGATTGAAAGCGAGGGACCCTGGGCGGAGAGATGCGCCGGGAAAAGTCCTTAAGGATCGGCGTCCACCTCGCCAACGCGGTCGTATGGGGACCAGTGTATAGAACGCACCTGAGACGGTTTCCGCGGCGCCGCGGCGTCGGGCGGCGATCTCTTCGCCTCCTTCTCCTCCTTCGCCCTGCGCTCCGCCTTCTTCTTGTTCGTCAACAGCGACCCGCCCTCGAACTCGCGCCGCAGCATCTCCTTGTACTCCTCGAACGACCCGTTGAACACCTTCACGCACCCCGGCCGCTGCGGGTCCGACGTCATGTCGCC
>JAPOLF010000383.1 GCA_029977305.1 bacterium
ATGATTCCGGCAATGCTGCCACGGCGCGTGACAGCGGAGGCCATGGTGCGAGCAACCCGATCAAATGAGGAACCGTCCATACGACAACACCTCCATGACGCATCCGGGCATTTGGGAGGACCTAGCGGCGGACCCGGGCCCTTCGCGATGGAAACTGAGGGTCATCGGGATACATCGCAGATGACACGGGGAAATCACGCGGCCGGGCCGCATCAGATCACGCAGACAACGCCGTTGCAAGACATCGGGTTGCCTTGATAGGTGAGGCAGCAATAGGTGCCGCCGTTGTCACAATAGTCACCCAATGTTCCGCATTCGCGGCACACCCCGCGGTCCAGAATTCCTCCGTCGTCGACGGGACGACTGTAACACCAGCCGCCGGTACAACATGTTGACGGATGACTGGGTGTGCTGCAAGGTGAATACAGGGCTGTGCAACGTCTCCTGCGCCTCCGTCGTGCACTTGCGTCATCCCCGGCGGACAGGCCGAATGCCAACCCCATGATTCCGGCAATGCTGCCACGGCGCGTGACAGCGGAGGCCATGGTGCGAGCAACCCGATCAAATGAGGAACCGTC
>JAPOLF010000384.1 GCA_029977305.1 bacterium
CCGGTGTCACCACCTGGCTCGATGTCGGCTCAGCCGGCGCCTATTCCTTCCCCGGCTTCCGCGAGTACATCGTCGAGCGCAGCAAGTCCCGCGTCTTCTCCCTGCTCAACCTCTCCGCGATCGGCCTCATCGCCCCGACGTGGGAGTTCAACAATCTGGACTATTGCGACGTGGAGCTTGCGGAGACGATCGTCGAGGCCAACCGCGACATCATCCTCGGCATCAAGGCTCGCATCGACCGCAACACCACCCGCGGCGTCGGCATCCGCCCGCTCGAGATCGCCCGCGAACTCGCCGACCGCGTCAACCTCCCGTTGATGGTCCACATCGGCGGCGCCCCGCCGACCCTCGACGAGGTCATCCCGCTGCTGCGCCCCGGCGACATGCTCACCCACTGCTTCACCGGGCAGGACATGAAGATCGTCACCGACGCCGGCATCCCGAACGAGAAGATCCTCGAACTCCATGCGCGCGGACTCATTCTCGACATTGGCCACGGCACCGGCTCGTTCTCCTACGAGTCCGCCGAGAAGATGCTCGCCGCCGGAATCCTCCCCGATGTCATATCCAGCGACA
>JAPOLF010000385.1 GCA_029977305.1 bacterium
GTGTCGGTCGGAAAATCCAGCCCAACACGTTTCAGGTATCCGGCCGATTCCTCGTGAATTCGTTTGCGATCCAGTACTCCGAACTTGTGCGGTTCGTTGCCGAGAAAAATGTTCGCGGCGATATCGAGATTATCCGACAGATTGAGTTCCTGATGGATCAGCGCGATGCCATGCTTCTGCGCGTCCCGAACCGACCCGATTTGAACCGCCCGGCCATCCAGTTCGATGGTGCCCTCATCCGGCGTGTGCACCCCGGCGAGAATCTTCATCATAGTGCTTTTGCCGGCACCGTTCTCGCCCACCAAGGACAAAACCTCACCCTGATTCAAGGTGAGGTCGACATCGTGCAGCGCCCGAACCCCGGGAAACTGCTTTCCGATTGCGGAGATTTTCAGCAGTGGTTGGGCGTCCGGCATTAATCCTTTTTCGCGCCCAACGCAGCCATCTCCCGTTTCTCGTTCCAAAATTCATCGATGTTTTTTGCAGTCACCGACTTGTAGCCGACGTCGATAAACTTGCTCGAGGGGATCGCGGAATCATCACCGTCGAGAATGCTCTTCAACATGCGCACGG
>JAPOLF010000386.1 GCA_029977305.1 bacterium
TTCTTCTCCGCGTCGTCGCCGTGGAGTCCGAGGTAGAACTCCTTCACGTCGTCGTCGGCGAGCAGCTTCTTGGCGTCGCCGTCCATCACGATCTTGCCGGTCTCCATGACGTAGCCGTAGTTGGCGATGGAGAGGGCCATCATGGCGTTCTGCTCAATAAGGAGCACGCTCACGCCCTGCTTGTTGATGTCCACGATGATGTCGCGGATCTGCTCGATGAGCTTCGGTGCGAGACCGAGCGATGGCTCGTCGAGGATGAGGAGTTTCGGCTCGGCCATGAGCGCGCGGCCGATGGCGAGCATCTGCTGCTCGCCTCCCGAGAGATAACCGGCGATGCCCTTACGTCGATCGGCAAGTCTCGGGAAGAGATCCATCACGCGTTCGTAGGAGGCCTTGGTGCGCGACTTGTCCTTGACCGTGTACCCACCGGTGACGAGATTCTCGTCGACCGTGAGGTCTTTGAAGATGCGTCGGCCCTCCATCACCTGGGTGATGCCGGACTCGACGATGTCGGACGGTTTGAGATCGTTGAGTTTCTTGCCGTCGTAGGTGATGGAGC
>JAPOLF010000387.1 GCA_029977305.1 bacterium
CACCGAGGAAGATCTGAGATCGGTGCTCGAGGCGGAGACGTACATCATCGAGCCGGACGAGCGCGAGATGATTGACAACGTGCTCGATCTCGAGGACACGCCGGTGCGCGACATCATGGTGCCGCGGGTGGACATGGTGGCGGTGGAGGAACAGCAATCGGCCGCCGAGATCCTTGCGACGATCACCTCGGCCGGGCACTCGCGGGTGCCGGTGTACCGCGAGACGATCGATCAGGTCGTGGGCATGCTGTATGCCAAGGACTTGTTGCCCTTCGTGTTGGCCCCGACGGACCGGCTGCCGATGGCGCGACTGGTGCGGCCGGTGACCTTCGTGCCGGAATCGAAGCGGATCGACGATCTGCTTGCCGAGTTGCGGCGGGATCGCATTCACATCGCCGTGGTGGTGGACGAGTACGGGGGGACTGCGGGGTTGGTGACGATCGAGGACATCCTCGAGGAGATCGTCGGCGACATCCAAGACGAGTACGATGTCGAACCGGTGCTGCTGCGCGAGGTGGGTCCGGGCGTGATCGAGGTGGACGGGGGCATCCCGCTCGAT
>JAPOLF010000388.1 GCA_029977305.1 bacterium
CCTTGGTGGGCTCCTCCACCGCATCCTTCGGCGGGGGCACCCGGTCCACAACGGCCTGCAGGATTTCGGGGACACCCAAGCCGGTCTTGGCCGAGCAGGAAATGGCATTGCTGCAATCGAGGCCGATGATCGCCTCCACCTCTTCCTTGATCCGATCCGGATCAGCACCGGGAAGATCGATTTTGTTCAGCACTGGAATGATCTCAAGATCGTTTTCCAGAGCCAGATACACGTTGGCCAGGGTTTGCGCTTCAACGCCCTGGCTGGCATCCACCACCAACAGCGCCCCCTCACAGGCCTGCAGGCTGCGGCTCACCTCATAGGAGAAGTCGACGTGCCCAGGGGTGTCGATCAGGTTGAGAACATATTGCTCGCCATCGGCCGCGGTGTAATTCATCCGGGCGGCCTGGAGCTTGATCGTGATCCCCCGCTCCCGCTCCAGTTCCATGTTGTCGAGGAACTGCTCTTGCATGTCCCTGTTGGCCACGGTGCCCGTGTCCTGCAGCAAACGATCAGCCAGGGTCGATTTCCCGTGGTCGATGTGGGCAATGATGCA
>JAPOLF010000389.1 GCA_029977305.1 bacterium
CCAAGACTTTGTTCACGGCGTCGACCTGCGCCGCTGCGTTCGGATGCGAGGCGTCCACCACGTGGAGAAGGAGCGAAGCGTCCTTGATCTCCTCGAGCGTTGCCCGGAACGCCGCGATCAGCTGCGTGGGCAGACGCTGGATGAACCCGACCGTGTCGCTGAAGAGCACCTCCTGACCCCCCGGCAGCAACACACGCCGAGTCGTCGGGTCGAGCGTCGCGAACAGCTGGTCCTCGGCCAGCACGCCGGCGTTCGTGAGCGTATTCAACAGGCTCGACTTGCCAGCGTTCGTGTATCCGACAAGGGCCACCACCGGGATTGGCGCAGCGGCCCGCCGGTCGCGGTAGCCCTTCCTGTGGCCTCGGATGTCCTCAAGCTGGCGCCGCAGCCGACGCTCGGCGCGGCGGCGGCGGGCATGCTGTCGGTGGACGGCCGGTGCAAGACGTGGGACGCGCGCGCCGACGGCTACGTGCGGAGCGAGGGCGTGGGCTGCACGGTGGTCGCGCTTGGCGGCGAGGGCGCGGCGGGCGTGGGCTTGCTCGGCCTG
>JAPOLF010000038.1:0-5632 GCA_029977305.1 bacterium
GCGCTCGAGGGCGTCGCGGAGCAGGGTGTAGTCATCACTCACGACCGGATACAGCCCGGCGAACACCATCGGCTTCGCGGGTCGGTACCCCGCCAGCGGCTCCGTGGCCGGGTCCGCCGCGAGCGTCACCGTGTCGCCCACCTGCACGTCCTGCACGACTTTCAGGCCGGTCGCGATGTACCCGACCTCCCCCGTCTTCAGGCTCGATGCCGGGGTCATGTTCGGATTGAAGAACCCCACCTCGAGGATGTCGGCGTCCTTGTCGTTCGCCATCAGGCGGATGCGATCGTTGCCGCCGATCTCCCCATCGACCACTTTCACGTAGGCGATCACGCCCTTGAACGAGTCGTAGTGCGAATCGAAGATCAGCGCCCGGGAGGGGGCCTTCGCGTTGCCGGCCGGCGGTGGGATCTTCGCCACCACCGCCTCGACGATGTCTTCGATCCCGATACCGGTCTTCGCCGAGGCGTAGACCATCTCGTCATCGAGCAGTCCGATGAACTGCCCGACTTCCTTCGCCACCCGATCCGGATCAGCATTCGGCAAGTCGATCTTGTTGATCACCGCGATGATCGACAGGTTCTGTTCGAGCGCGAGATAGACGTTCGCCATCGTCTGCGCCTCGATTCCCTGCGCCGCGTCGACCACCAGCAACGCGCCTTCGCAGGCAGCGAGACTGCGACTCACCTCATAGGAGAAGTCGACGTGCCCCGGGGTGTCGATCAGGTTCAGTTCGTACTCGAGGCCATCTTTCGCGACATGGCGCATCCGCACCGCCCGCGCCTTGATGGTGATGCCCTTCTCGCGCTCGAGGTCCATCGAGTCCAGGAGTTGTTCCACCATCTCCCGTCGCTCGACCGTCTGCGTGAATTCGAGCAGGCGGTCGGCCAGCGTCGATTTCCCGTGGTCGATGTGGGCGATGATCGAGAAGTTGCGGATGCGTTGTTGCGATGAGTCGTGGTCAGTCATTCAGTCGGTGGTCCCGCGGCGCGATGGCGCATGATCGACAAGGTGGAAGCGCAACCTTCAGTATACCGGGTTGCTCGCACGTCCCCCGAAAGCGGCGTACATCGACTATTCCGCCACGGCGCGGCGGGTGCCCGGCAGCCGCGAGGTCACCATGCCCACCGCCAGTCGAAGTTCCGGGACATGAAGCACCCAAGCCAACGCGAGATAGATCAACCCTATCCCGAAGACGGAGATGGCAAGCAGCCCCGCCCCGAGCAGACGCTGCCCAGCGGCAGGATCCGTCGCCGCGATCAACCACGGGGCAGCGAGGGCATAAATTACCCCGATGATCACCGCGAGCACTGCAACCTTTGCCGTCCACGTGGCCGCTTGAGGACCCGGGGCGCCAAGCCGCCGCCGCAGGATGAGTGCCAGCGCGATCGCCTCGATCGTGGTCGATGCACTCAGGCTGAACGCCAGCGCGGGCGGGCCCATCACATCCACCAGTGCCATCGCCAACAAGATGTTCACGACGATGATCGCGATCCCGATCGCCACCGGGGTCTTTGTGTCGTGCATCGCGTAGAACGCGCGGGTGAGCACCTCCACCAAGGCGTACCCGAGCAATCCAACCGCAAACCACGCCAGCATCGAGGAAACCAGAGCCGTGGATGCCTCGTCGAACGCCCCACCTTGCAGAATCGTCTGCACAATCGGCACCCGGAAGAAAAAGAGCAGGATCGCAGCCGGGACCGAGAGGAACACCAGCGGCCTCAGCGCCTGCGAGAACGCGTCACGCATGCCGGGGAGATCGTCCGTCTGGAAGAGCCGGGACATCGTCGGGAAGATCACCGTGGAAATCGAGAGGGCAATCACCCCGTGCGGCAGCATCAGTAACTGCCATGCGTAGTTCAGGCCTGAGACGCTCGCCTCTCCCACGGTCCACGCGATGCTGGTGATCACGATGAAGTTGATTTGGAATGCCGCCTGCCCGATCACCCGTGGTCCGAGCAAACGCCCGACCTCTCGCAAGCCCTCGGTGTGGAGGTTGATCGTCGGCCGGTACTGCATACCGGTTTGGATCAATCCGGGCACCTCAACCAGCAGGTAGAGCACCGCGCCAACCACGACTCCAACCGCGACGCCATAAATGCCGATGCTCCGACCCAGCGTGATCGCACCGACAATAGTCGCGAGGTTGTAAACCACCGGCGCGAACGCCGGCAGGGTGAATCGATCTTGCCCCTCGAGGATGCCCTTCGCCGCGATGCCCAACCCGAGGAACACCGGAGACAAAAGCAGCAAGCGCATGATCTGGATGGTGAGCTCCTGCGCCTCGGGGCTCGCGCCCGGCGCGACGATCCCCCGCACCAAGGGCCCTGCGAAGGCAAAGCACAGCACCCCCGTCACCGCGAGCACCACGGCCGACAGGTTCAGCACCGTGGAAGCAAGCCGCCAGGCTTCCGCGCGCTTGTCATCGGCCATCAATCCGGCGAACACCGGAATGAATGCCGATCCAAACGCCCCTGCCATGATGATCAGAAATAACAGGTCCGGAATGCGGAACGCCGAGACGTACGCCGAGTACTCCATCGACGTCCCGAACATCCGGCTGAGGATGATTTCCCGAAGCAGCCCGAGCATCCGGCTGAGCACGAAGGCCACCGCGATGATCCCCGCGCTGCGAGCCAAATGGGATCGCTGGCCCTTGGGTTTCCAGTCATCGGGAGAAGTCGGGATGCCGGCCTGAGGCCACGTGGACCATGTCCGGACGCGGGGTCGCGGGGTGGGGGAGTCAGCACTCATTCCGCCCTGTCCCTCCCGCTGCCATCGGGCCGCCCGCGCAACCCGGGTCATTGTGCCACGCGGTCTATGCGGCACACACCCATCCCTGTTGAGTTTTTCCGGGGCATTCGGTATGATTCGTGAGTTGCGAAACCGCGTCGCGATGTCGGCGCGCCTGTTGCTTTGACGAGTTCACGCACCAAAGGATGGTTCGGGTTGGCCAATAACAAGTCCGCTGAGAAGCGCATCCGCATCAACGAGAAGAAGCGCGCCGAGAACAAGCCGCATCGCACCGCGGCCCGTTCTGCCGTGCGTCGCGCCAACGAGGCCATCGCCGACGGAGCCGAGGACACCCTCGAGACCGTGGTTGCTGCCATCAGCCGCCTCGACCGCACCGCCTCCAAGGGCATCATCCACAAGAACAATGCCGCTCGACGCAAGTCGCGCTTGATGGCCAAGTACAACAAACTGGTTGCCGCCAGCGCCTGAATCGGCGCAGCGCTTCACAGAGGCCGGCTCGGGTCATTTCCGCGCCGGCCTTGTTGTGCCCGGCGGATGATCAAGCGCTGCCGAGTCGCACCAGCAAGTCCGTGAGCGCATCGTTGGGCTTGCGGATGCGACCGCGCTTGAACGCCCGATCGTTCTCGAGCGACATCAGCAGCTGCCGCTTCGCCGACACTGTCGCCCCTTGCCGTGATCGACTGATCGCCGCCATCTGCGCCGGGTTGGCCAGCCCGATTGCCCGCCCCACCTCGCCGGGATCGACGCGCCCAGCCACCGCAGCCACCGTCGACAACTCCACCTGATTCAGCACCTGCGCGGTCAACTTCGCCGGGTCTTCGCCGGTGGCGAGCAGCCGCTCGAGTTCAACCGCCGCTTCTCCGATATGACCATTGGCGGCCCGCTCGATGAAGGTGAAGATCCGGTCGTTGGGCACGCCCGGCACGATCTCCGCGACATGTTGCTCGCTCACCGCTTCCGGGTTGGCGTAGAGAACCAGCATGTCCACCCACGACCCGATCAGATCCATATCCGGCGGACGGTCATAGCGCGGATTCGTCGGCTTCGTGTTCCATGTCTGTGGGTAGAGCGCAGTTGCCAACCGCTGGGCAGCACGCTGATCAAACGATGCTCCCTGCGCGCGCGCCCGGTCCGTGATCCACCGCACCAAGGCTGGCCCGCGCGGTGGTTCGCAGAGAATCACCTCCGCCTCGCTCGGTAATGCGCGCTTCACGGCAGCCGGCACAGACGCCATCTCCGGATCGAGCACCACCAGCGTATTGCCCACGGCCACGCTGGTGAAGACCTGCACGATCTCGGCAGCGGAGCCGGTGGCCGCCGCCTCGTCGTCATCGCCGGCGCGACCCTTGCCAGCTTTCGCCAGCAGTCCCCGCACCAGTACCACGCGACCGCTCCCAAAGAACCCTGCTGTCCCGACAGCCCCAGCAATTGCCGAGATCGCGGTCTCCGACGCATCAAAGCGGGTGGTCATGGTGTCGTCTGGGTCAATGGCCCGGACGCGCTGCAACGCCGTCGCGCGTGCTGTCGCCGCATCAGGACCGAGGATGATCAGAATCACGGGCAACTCCGCGGGTGATCGTCGAGGCGGGTGAGTGCCGATCCCGCCTGTGCCGTGTGTGAACGGAGCCTTGAACCTGCAGTGCAGGTGGGCGTCCGGCCCCGGCGGCCAAGACCGGCGGTTTCGAACTCCCGACTCTTGAAATATCGGCTCAAGACATACGTGACATCACGAACACCGCAGGATCGGCACGGAAACCGTACCACTCGCTCCATGGTGATTCCACAGTGGGCACGTTACGGCGCTGCGTCGTAGGATGATGCAGCATCGGCGATCCAAACCCCCACGGAGACCACCATGGCCAGCGACCCTCGAACGCGCGTCGTCGTCACCGGAATCGGCATCGTGAGCCCGGTCGCGGTGGGTCGCGAGGCGACGTGGCAAGGCCTTCTCGCCGGCAAATCGGGCATCTCCGCGATCGACCGGTTCGATGCCTCGGCCCTCGATTCCCGCATTGCCGGAATCGTCCACGGCTTTGACCCCGTGGAGGTCATGGGGCGCAAGGAATCCCGGCGCGCCGATCGCTACACCCAGTTCGCCATCGGGGCGACCCGCGAGGCGATCGAGCAATCCGGCCTGATCATCGACGACGACAACGCGGCAAGGGTAGGAGCCATCATCGGCTCCGGCATCGGCGGCATGGAAACCTTGGAGGAGGGGATGAAGACCCTGCTCGAGCAAGGCCCCTCGCGTGTCTCGCCGTTCTTCATGCCGATGTTCCTTTCCAACATGGCGTCCGGCGTCGTCGCGATGACCTTTGGCGCCAAAGGCCCGAATTTCTCCACCGTCTCCGCCTGTGCCACCTCAGCCCACGCGGTGGGTGAGGCGACCGAGATCATCCGTCGCGGATGGGCGGACGTCATGCTTGCTGGTGGTGCCGAGGCGGCGGTTACGCCGTTGAGCATCGCCGGCTTCTGCTCGATGGGGGCTCTCTCCACCCGCAATGACGCTCCGACGCTCGCGAGCCGCCCGTTCGATGCCGAGCGCGATGGCTTCGTCATCGCCGAGGGCGCCGCCACGTTGGTCCTCGAAAGCCTTGCCCATGCCGAGGCGCGCGGCGCGACCGTGCTCGCCGAGGTCATCGGCTACGGCAACTCCGATGATGCCAACCACTACACCCAACCCGCACCGGAGGGGGAGGGTGCCCAGCGCGCCATGCGACTCGCGCTCGCGCAAGCCGACCTCGCTCCCGATGCCATCGACTACATCAACGCCCACGGCACCTCGACTCCCCTCAACGAGAAGTTCGAGACACAGGCGATCAAGGGGGTCTTCGGGGCGGATGCCCACCGCGTACCGATTAGCTACACCAAGTCGATG
>JAPOLF010000038.1:5642-12456 GCA_029977305.1 bacterium
GCAGGGGGCCCTCGACGATGCGTCTCTCAACCCCGAGGACGTGGGCTACATCAATGCCCACGGCACCTCGACTCCGGCCGGCGACATCGTCGAGACGATTGCCATCAAAGGCGTCTTTGGTGATCACGCCAACAAGCTGTTGGTGTCCTCAACGAAATCGATGACCGGCCATCTGCTCGGCGCCACCGGTGCCCTCGAGGCAGGTGTCTCCGTCCTGGTGATGCGCGACGGGATGATCCCACCCACCATCAACCAGACGACACCCGATCCGGATTGCGATCTCGACTATGTCCCTAACACCGCGCGCTCTGGGACATTCCGCCGCGTGATGAGCAACTCCAACGGCTTCGGTGGCCACAACGTATCGCTCATCTTCTCGTCACCGGCGGTGATGTAGCACCGGCAATCAGCACGCAAGAAAACGGGGAGGGCGTCAGCCCTCCCCGTCTGCTTGAGCATGATCTCGGTGGCTATTCGAGGTAGCCGCGGAGCTTTCGGCTGTAGCTCGGGTGGCGAAGCTTGCGGAGCGCCTTCGCCTCGATCTGCCGGATGCGCTCACGGGTGATCCCGAACTCGCGCCCGACCTCCTCGAGGGTCCGGAACCGACCATCATCAAGACCAAACCGCAGCTTGATGATCTTCCGCTCGCGATCGGTGAGCTTGTCGAGCGCGTCGGCGATCTGCGATTTCAGCAATTCTTGCGACGCGATCTCGATCGGCTGCGGCATCATGTCGTCTTCGATGAAGTCACCGAGGAACGCATCGCCATCCTGCCCGACTGGCGCCTCGAGCGACACCGGGTGCCGCGAGACATCGAGCACCTGCCGCACCTTGTCGTCCGGCACGTCCATCGCCCGCGCGATCTCTTCCTGGGTTGGTTCGCGCTCGAGGATCTGCTGCAGGCGATGCCCGGTCTTCTTCACCCGGTTGATCGTCTCGCCAACGTGCACCGGGAGGCGAATGGTGCGGCTCTGGTCCGAGATCGCCCGTGTGATCGCCTGGCGGATCCACCACGTCGCGTAGGTGCTGAACTTGTAACCGCGGGTGTAATCGAACTTGTCGGTCGCCTTCATCAAGCCGATGTTGCCCTCCTGGATCAGATCCAGGAATGACAGCCCGCGCCCGACGTACTTCTTGGCCACCGACACCACCAACCGCAGGTTGGCTTGGATCAGGTGAGCCCGGGCGGCGTCGCCATCGAGTTTGTCGGCCTCAAAGGTGTAGCGATCTTCTGGCTTCAGATTGGCATTCTGGAGTTTCGTCTCCGCGGTCTTGCCGCGCTCCATCCGCTTGGCCAGCCAGACTTCTTCCTGCATCGTGAGCAGGTCGGTCTCGCCAATCTCCTGCAGATACAACCGCACCGAGTCACCGACACCGCCGGCAATCTCCTCGGTGGGCGCTGCCCGCTCGGTCGTCCGCTCTGGCGCGACGATCTCCTCGCGCTTCGGCTCGGCCTTGACCGGGGCCTGATCCAGCACCTCGATGCCCTCAGACACCAAGGACGCGTAAAACTCTTCCAATCCCTCGAGTTGTTCCTCAGCGTTGGGGAACGCGGCGATGATGTCGTCCGAGAGCAGGTAGCCTTGGTCCTTGCCCTTGGAAATGAGACTCGTCACCATCGGGGCACCACACCTCGCGCGAGACGCCATCCAGAACCTTCACCGTCGAAGGTCTCGGGGCTGGCTGGCATCGGCCAAAACAAAAGCCCGCCGCACCGTGCGGAAGGCTGGGTTACGCTCTTCAGGTTTCGGGCGCGAACATCCACCGTGCCAAGACAGGCATCTTTCCTCCGGGAAGCCCGGAATCTCGTCTGTTGTGTCGGAAGAGGTTCGGTGTTTACGCTACGGAGTCTAGACAAAGTTTGTGGAGATTTCAAGGTTTCTCACAGCCTGAAAGTCCCATCAGGAAGCCAAAATCTCGATTCTCCGCGTACGTACTGCAATTGTCGCCGATGTATACTTCACGCATTGGTCGACCGCTCGTGCGGTCGTTCTTGTGTGCACGTTGTCAGGAGCAGGCAGTCGGGAGTCTGAATCATGTCGGGTCACTCCAAATGGTCGACGATCAAGCGCGCCAAGGGTGCGGCCGATGCCAAGCGCGGCCAACTCTTCACCAAACTCGCCAGAGAGATCGCGGTTGCCGCGCGCACCGGGTTGCCTGACCCCGAGTACAACTTCCGCCTCCGTATCGCGGTCGACCGCGCGCGTGCAGCCAGCATGCCGAAGGAGAACATCGATCGCGCCATCGCCAAAGCCGCGGGTGAAGGCGGCGGCGAGAACTGGGACGAGGTCGTCTATGAGGGCTATGGCCCCGGCGGCTCCGCGTTGATGATCCAAGCGATGACCGACAACCGAAACCGCACCGTGGGCGAAGTCCGTGCGGTGCTCACCCGCGCCGGCGGCAGTCTCGGCGAGACCGGCAGCGTCGGGTGGATGTTTGATCAACTCGGATTGATTGTCCCGGAGTCGGCCGGCAAGGATGCCGACGAACTCGCGCTCGTCGCGATCGACGCTGGGGCGGTCGATGTCGTCACGGAAGACGACGCCATCGAGATCTACACCGAGACCCAAGATCTCCATGCCGTCTCCGAGGCGCTGAAGGCCGCTGGAATCGGCATCGAGTCGGCTGAGCTGACGATGCGCCCGAAGACGCTCATGACCCCCGAGGCGGAACTCGCTGTCAAGGTGATCCGCCTGATGGAAAAACTGGAAGATCTCGACGACGTCCAGTCGGTGTACAGCAACATCGACATCACCGACGAGGTCATGGCGCAGGTCAATTAGGCGATGCTCACGCTCGGCATCGATCCCGGCACCGCGCGCATGGGGTTCGGGTTGGTTGCTGATGGCAACGACCTCACCATGATCGATTTCGGGGTCATCGAGACGGCGTCCTCTGCTCCCATGACGGAGCGTCTGCTCACCTTGCACCAAGCGGTGACACGCTTGATCACCACCCACCAACCTGATGCACTCGCGGTCGAGCAACTGTTCTTCGCGCGCAACGTGACCACGGCAATCGCGGTTGGGCAGGCGAGGGGGGTCGTTCTCCTCGCGGCCGCCGAGGCTGGGATCCCCGTCGCCGAGTACACCCCGTCAGAGGTGAAGCAGGCTGTAGCGGGATACGGCAAGGCCGACAAGCCTCAGATGCAGGAGATGGTCCGCCTGATCCTTCGGCTGGACGACATCCCAAGGCCGGATGACGCAGCCGATGCATTGGCCATCGCGGTCTGCCACGCCCAGACGGTGCCGTTCCGCAACTCCATCGGCCAATGACCGGCGACGCCGCATCCCGCCCGCCCAAGGAGCGCCTCGACGAAGCACTCGTCCGCGCCGGACTCGCGGATACGCGCTCCAAAGCCCGAGCGCTGATCCTCGCCCGCCATGTGATGGTGAACGATGCCATCGTGGATCGCGCCGGTGCACAAGTGAAACCGACCGATCTCCTCGCCCTCGTGCAACCGCCACGATTCGTCAGCCGCGGTGGCGAGAAACTCGATCATGCCCTCGACCACTTCGCCGTCGATGTCACGGGGCTCGTCGCCGCTGATCTCGGCGCGAGCACGGGCGGATTCACCGACTGCCTCCTGCAACGTGGCGCCGCTCGCGTGTACGCCGTCGATGTCGGCTACGGCCAACTCGCCGAGGCAATCCGCACCGACCCGCGCGTCGTCGTCATGGACCGCACCAATGCCCGCGCCCTCGAGGAACTCCCTGAACCCATCGACCTCGTCGTGATCGACGTCTCGTTCATCTCGCTTGCCCTGATCCTTCCGGCTGCCGCCAACGTGCTCCGACCCGGCGGCCGCTGCATCGCCCTCGTCAAGCCACAGTTCGAGGCAGGGAAGGCGGATGTCGGCAAGGGCGGCGTCGTCCGAGACCCTGCCGTCCATCGACGTGTCCTCGGGGAGGCACTCGCCCATGCGCGGAACTCTGGCTTCACCGTGACCGGCCTCACCGCCTCGCCGTTGCGTGGCCCCGCAGGGAATATCGAGTTCCTCGTCGCGCTCACCACCGAAACCGGGGGCGAGGCCCCACCGCTTTCCGACTCTGCGATGATCGACCGCGCTATGCAGGAGGCCACCGCGTCATGACTACCAACCATTCCCCCTTTGATGATTTGCGCGCCGCTCTCGCCGGAACGGAGGAGGTCGCCACGGTTGGTGATGCCGCCACCATGCGCCTCGATCTCACCCGGCTTGCACGCACCGGCGTGCCCGAGGTTGTCCACGCCGAGCGAAAGACATCGGACGACGTGGCAGTCGCGCTCGTCCGTCTCGCCACCCGCGACGGGCGTGCCATCGCCAGTCGCGTCCAACCGGATGCCGTCCATCGCATCACCGCCGCGCTTCCGGATGCGATCGCCACCGAGTGGCATGACCGAGCTCGGGTACTGGTTGCCATCAAAGACCACGCGGCCAAGCCGAGTGGGGGAGGCACGGTTGGGATCCTCGCCGCCGGGACATCCGACGTCCCATTCGCCGCAGAGGCCGCCATCATGGCCAGCGAGATGGGCGCCACCGTGCTCGACGCCTACGATGTCGGCGTGGCTGGCCTCCATCGCTTGGTGCAGCCGCTCGAGGCCTTCACCGATGCAGGGGTTGACGTGATCATCGTCGCCGCAGGGATGGATGGCGCACTGCCCTCGGTCGTCGCTGGGTTGGTGGATGTCCCGGTGATCGGTCTCCCGACAAGCATCGGCTACGGCTTCGGTGGACAAGGGGTTGGAGCGCTCACCACCATGCTCCAGTCGTGCGCACCGGGGCTCGCTGTCGTCAATATCGACAACGGCATCGGGGCGGGATCAACCGCCGCGTTGATCGCTCGCCGCGCCGCCAAGTCCCGGTAGTGACGCGAGGATGGCGTTGACCGCATCTTCCGGCGGGGTGCGTCGGGCTGCGACATCGGAGATCACTTGATCTAAAGATCCCGCCGTCGCTGCATTGAGCCGGCGCTGCAACTCATTGCGTACGCCATCCAGCACCTCCGCCGATGCCGCGACGCGTAGGCGTTGGGCGATCTCCCCGGACTGAGCCAACCACCTTCCATGCTGCAGGACCGCATCGAGCACGGCCGGAACGCCCTCGCCGGAGGCCGCATCAGTCAACAGGACCGGCACTTCCCATTCCCCCGGCTCGGGATGATCGAGTGAGCCGCGCAGGGTGCGCGCCAATTCCCGTGCCCCGGGAAGGTCCGCTTTGTTCACCACGAGGATGTCACCAATCTCGAGAATGCCAGCCTTGATCGCTTGCACCCCGTCCCCGAACCCCGGCGCCTGCACCACGATCACCGTCCGCGCCAGCACGTCGATGTCGATGCTGTCCTGTCCCGCACCGACCGTTTCCAGCAGGATCAGCGGATAGCCCGCCGCATCCAGACAGTGCACCATCGCGGCCGCAGCTGGTGCGAGGCCCCCGGTCCGCCCCTTCGAGGCGACGCTTCGGATGAACACCCCCGGGTCGGCATGGAGATCCATCATCCGGATCCGATCGCCGAGCACCGCCCCGCCGCTCACCGGACTCGAGGGGTCGATCGCCAGAATCGCCACCCGCATCTCTGCCGCCCGCGCCGCATGGGCCAGCGCATTCACCAGCGTGCTCTTCCCAGCTCCGGGTGCACCGGTGATACCGACCACCGCCGCTTTCCCGGTCCGCGGGTACAGCGCCGCGAGCGCCGCCATCCCCGCGGGATCACGCCGCTCAACCAAACTGAGCAGGCGAGGCAACGCGCGCGGATTTCCCTCGTCGAGTTGGGCGATCAAGTCCGCCATCTACGCGGCGCGGGAGGGGGCGTGGGTGCGGAGAAACTCAGCCACATCGGCGAAGGTCGATCCCGGTCCAAACACGGCCGCGATGCCCATCTCCCGCACCGCCGCCTGATCCGCTTCGGGGATCGTTCCTCCCGCCACCACCAGCACGTCGCCCAGCCCGGCTGCACGGAGTGCCTCCATGATCCGCGGGAAGAGCGCCATGTGCGCCCCGGAGAGGATGCTCAGCCCGACCACGTCCACGTCTTCCTGCAGCGCCGCGGAGGCGATCATCTCCGGCGTTTGGAACAGGCCGGTGTAGATCACCTCGAACCCCGCGTCGCGAAGGCCGCGCGCCATCACCTTGGCACCCCGATCATGCCCATCGAGCCCCGGCTTCGCGATCAGCACCCGCAGGGTGCGCGTTGGCGTGGACGTGCTCATTGGCAACTCCTTGCCCTATCGGCTCTCGGGATACGCGTAAAACCCCTGTCCGGTCTTCCGCCCCAACCGTCCCGCCGCGACCATGCGTGTCAGCAGCGGTGCCGGTCGGTACTTGTCATCACCAAAATCGCGATGCAACGTCTGCAGGATGTCGAGGCAGACATCCAGGCCGATCAGGTCTGCCAGTGCCAGCGGACCCATCGGGTGAGCCATCCCGAGTTTCATCACCTCGTCGATGGCCTCGGCCGTCGCCACTCCCTCGCCGAGCGTAAACACCGCCTCGTTGATCATCGGCAGCAGAATGCGATTCGCCACGAATCCCGGCGAGTCGTTGACCACCACCGGCGTCTTCCCCAACGAAGCCGCGAAGGCCACCGCACGCTCAGCCGTGCGATCGCTCGTCTGCAATGCCCGAACCACCTCCACCAACGGGAGCACCGGCACCGGGTTGAAGAAGTGCAACCCGACCACCCGCTCGGGAGTGCTCGTCGCCGCCGCAAGTCGGGTGAGGGAGATTGATGACGTGTTGGACGTCAGCAACGCGTCCTCGCCGACGATCGCGTCCAATGCGTGGAAGAGCCCCGTCTTCACCTCGAGGTGCTCGAACACCGCCTCGATCACCACG
>JAPOLF010000390.1 GCA_029977305.1 bacterium
CCTCAACAGCTCGATCTGGCCGCTGCTCCATCGGGCCGGGTTGCGGGTGCACGAGACGCAGATCGGCGAGTTCGTGACTTCGCTCGACATGGCGGGATGCTCGCTCACCCTGCACTGGCTCGATGACGAGCTGCGCCCGCTGCACGATGCCACCGCGCAGAGCCCGGCCTACACGAGGATCGGGCCGGATGTGCAAGCGGTGTCACAGGTGGTTGGCGCGGCGACCGGTGCGGTGAGTTCGATCGGCAAGGCGGTGCAGCAATTCGCCGATTCCGTGCGCAGTTCGTCGGCAAGCGAGGCAGCGCAGGGCGTGCCGGGTGAGGCCGGGAAGGTTGCGCGCGCCGCGATCGACCAGGCGCTGACGGCGGTGCGGAAGATCGAGACGGAACTCGGGCGGCTCGATGCTGTCGCCGGCGACGGTGACCACGGCGCCGGGATGGTTCGCGGCATGGGTGCCGCGGAATCGGCGGTGCACGAATTCGGCGGGACGGCGCGTGAGAGCTTCACCCGCGCCGGGACCGCCTTCCAAGATGTCGCGGGCGGAGC
>JAPOLF010000391.1 GCA_029977305.1 bacterium
GGCTTCGCGGCACGCGATGTCGGGGAACCGAACCACCAACGGGCCGTCGCTCGCCAGGCGCGCGCGCGCGTCGCTGGCGAGCGCGAACAGATCGATCTCGGGGGGGGGCCCACCGAGCGCATCGGCGTCGTCCCCGAGCGGGCGGACCACGACGCGGCCGGTTTCCGCGTCCGCCGCGAAGTATGGCGCGCCCCACGCGTCGAGGCTGTAGAGCGACGCGCTGTCTTCGACCGTCCAGTCCTCGACGCGCGGGGTGGACCCGCGCGGGACGAACGCACCGAAACGTCGGTGTCGGTGGTGGCGCGCAGATGGAAGATTCGGGCGTGTTAAGACTTTGCCGCGCGGACTCGCGCGCGGCGCCGGACGTCCCGTGGACGCGCGAACGCCCACTTCGCCAGCGGAGGTGAGCATCCCCGACATCGTTAGAGTGTACCTTTCGCGCGTTACGCCATCTTAAAACATCACGGCCGTCCGCGGCGTCGGGCGCAATGGGAAGGCGCGAAGCCGACCGAGCTAACCGTTGTGGTCGATTTTCGGTGCG
>JAPOLF010000392.1 GCA_029977305.1 bacterium
GGTGCGGTGCGAATCGACCTGACATGCCAATCACGACATGAATCGGTGGATGGATGGATGGATGGATGGATGGATGGTGGCCCCCACGCATACATACACCATCACGTGGTGCCACCATGTGAATGGCCACGAACGAACCAACACGTTTGGCTCTTGATCATGAACTTCAGGCCGTACGTATTGGGGTTGGGATGACAGACAACCATCCCTCAGCACGGCCCTCTGCTCTGCCCTGCTCTGCCCTCCTTCTCCTCCACTGTCCACTCGTCCACACCCACTCACACCCACTCACCCCCTGTTCCATGTGGCTGGGCTCTCACTCGTATGTCATCTTGCTGGTGGCGCGCGCTCTCTCTCTCGCTGTTTGTCTGTCCGACTGACTGTCTGTCTGACTGTCTGTGGCTGATCAATGTGATGTGTTCGATCCTCTGTTGGTTTGGCTTCTGTTGCGTGGTGCGGTGCGAATCGACCTGACATGCCAATCACGACATGAATCGGTGGATGGATGGATGGATGGATGGATGGATGG
>JAPOLF010000393.1 GCA_029977305.1 bacterium
GGGCGTTGGCGGCGGCCCGGGAGGATCTGGAGTATGTGTTGCACTTTCCGAAGGGCGAGAAGTACGTGTCGTTGCTGAAAGACGCCGAGGATCCGGAGGCGCAGGCGCACTTGGAGCGGGAGCGGGAGCGACTTCGGGCGGTCGTGAAGCGACGTATGCGCGACGAGGCGATTGTCAACGAGTTGGACGAGGGCGAGGAGGATGGGGGCGCCGGCGAAGGTCGGTTTGCGCAGGAGATCAGGGAGGACGACTTTTTCGCAAACTCCGACGACGATGGCAATGGCGATGACGATGGCGATGGCGATGTAGCGCGAGCGAATGGGGCCGACCGGGAAGACAACTGGCCAGCACGGAGCCCCAAGGCGCCTATTCGCCGCATACCACGCATCGATGGACAACAGACGTATCGTATCGAGGCAGGCAATAGAAGAATGATGACTGACGGTTACAGTCGTTCGTTACGAACGCGCGAACGAATGTTCACGCAGCCACCACCCGTGCCGTGTAGACTCCTCCCAAGAAC
>JAPOLF010000394.1:0-274 GCA_029977305.1 bacterium
GTCTGCGAGCTGCCCGCTGAGCTCGTTCGCGTCGTTCTTCGTTTCGGTGAAGACGAGGCAGCGCCCCTTGCCGTTTCGCCCGTAGCACCGCACGACGTCCTCCGCCACCTGTGCACGCTGCGTCCAGTGGCACGGCAGCGCGAGGTGCTTGACGTCTGTCGAGGCCTTCACCTTGTCAGTCCCGACGAGGTCGACGTGCGTGGTCTTGTCGGCACGCTGGAAGCGGCGCGCGACGTCGCGCACCCACGGCGGGACGGTGGCGGAGAAGAGGAGC
>JAPOLF010000394.1:281-522 GCA_029977305.1 bacterium
CCCCCGCCGTACTCGGTGGCCTCGCCGCCAGCCTGGCCGAGAATCATCTCCACGTCCTCGACGAACCCCATTTTGAGCATCTCGTCCGCCTCGTCGAGGCAACGGAACTTGATGCTGTCGAGGGAGAGCGACCCGCGCGTGATGAGATCCTTGACACGGCCGGGCGTTCCGATGAGCGCGTCGCACCCGCGGCGCAGGTCCGACTCCTGCGGTGGGATGGGGCTCCCGCCGTACACGCACA
>JAPOLF010000395.1 GCA_029977305.1 bacterium
AGATGGCTGCGGCGACTGCACCACCCCCGGCGGCGTCAGCGGGCGAGGCGGTGGCGACGGCACTCGGGTGTGATGCACCCATCGCAAGCACCTTCGATGCGTTGAGCGCGACTGATGCAGTGATGTTGGCGATCGGGCCATGCGTGGTCGCGGCAGGCGCGGTGCAACGCCTCGCGCGGGAATTGCTTGCGTGGCTGCGGATGGATCCGGGGAGTCTGCGGGTTGCAGAGTCGTGGCTCGCGGAGGCGCCACGCGGGCTGGACCGCTTGGTCGGGGCGACGGATGCCGTGCTCACCTCGGCTGGCGCGGTGATGCAGCGTGCCGCGCAGGTGCCGCATGGACCGATTGGAGCGTCTGGCGAGCATCCATTCCTCGAGGCCGTTGCGCTGCTCGCGGCGACGACGCGCACGTGCGAGGAAGTGCAGCGCTTGTTCGCTGGCGAGCTGGAGGTGAATCGCGCATGGCTGGCCAGTCGAGCCGGGCGGGACTTCACCACGGTTGGCGACTTGGCCGATTTCCT
>JAPOLF010000396.1 GCA_029977305.1 bacterium
CATACGTACGCACACACGTACGTCCATCCATCCACTCATCCATCCATCCTTCCATCCATCCATCCATCCATCCATCCATACAGACATACATGCATGCATACATACATACATGCATACATACATACAATCATAAATGCAGTACATACATACATACATGCACGCATAGGCGAAGCTGCGATTAACAGAGGCAAAGCCCATGCAGATACCGGTGTGAAGGTATCATAGCCGACTTTGGATCATAGCTAAGGGGCCCCCGGAGTACTGTCAGGATGGTACTGTTACGCACCTCAACCATAATAGGCTACCATAGACACTTGTTCACTATAATCGCAACTCCGACGGTACTCTGGAGGCCCCTGATCTCCTCGCGGGGCACCCCCGAGTCCCGCACCGCGCGCCCCACCTTGGAGGCGCTTTGCATGCACCTGAACCCAAAAGAAGCGGTTTAGCAAGGAAAACGGGCCCCTTTAGTAAACCCGAAAACCTCTTCAGTAAAGCCACAATTTCCGGCGCAAAACGG
>JAPOLF010000397.1 GCA_029977305.1 bacterium
GCTGAAAAACTTTTGCTCGACCGAACGACGACGTTTTTTGGCCGACGCAGTCGCCCACCCCCGCACGCAAGCCCCGCCGGATGAAAAACTCGACGACGATCGTCGGAGGAGGAGCAAACGCCGACGCCCACCCGACAACGTACCTTCATGCCCGTCTTGTCCAGCACCTTGTCCACCAGGAAGCCGTCGGCGTACTCGTCCTTCTTCTTGAAGATGGACGCCGTGATCTCGACGAGGAACGACTCGAGCTCGCTCTTGTTCCATTCGTCGAAGACGGCGGCGAGCTCCTCGTTGCTGAGCCCGCCGACAGTCTTGAGCAGGTCGTAGGCCTCGGCGATCAGCTGCATGTCGCCGTACTCGATGCCGTTGTGAACCATCTTGACGAAGTTGCCGGAGCCGCCGGGGCCGACGTAGGTGGTGCAGGGGCCGCTGTCGGTCTGCGCGCAAACCTTGGTGATGATGGGCTCGATGGCGTCGAACGCCGCCTTGGCGCCGCCGGGCATCATGGAG
>JAPOLF010000398.1 GCA_029977305.1 bacterium
GTTCCCGCCGCCTACCCCGGTCCCCCTGCTGCGTCCCACCGCATCAATCTCATCGATGAACACGATACACGGCGCATTCTCCTTGGCCTTCTTGAACAGATCGCGCACGCGCGAGGCACCCACACCGACAAACATCTCGACAAACTCAGACCCAGAGATGCTGAAGAACGGCACCCCGGCCTCGCCCGCGATGGCCTTGGCCAACAGCGTCTTTCCGGTTCCCGGCGGCCCGACCAACAGACAGCCCTTGGGGATCTTGGCACCGACGGCGGTGAACCGCTCGGGTTTCTTCAGAAACTCGACAATCTCCTGGAAATCCTGCTTGGCCTCGTCCACACCGGCGACGTCCCCGAAGGTCACGCCCGTGTTGGGCTCCATCTGGAAACGAGCCTTGGACTTTCCAAACGCCATCGGGTTGCCGGGACCGCCCGGACCCATCGGACCGCCCCCACGGCGGGAGAGCAGGAAGAGGCCGCCGACGAGGAGCAGCGGGAAGGCCAGGTTCCCG
>JAPOLF010000039.1 GCA_029977305.1 bacterium
GGCGTGTCGTAACCGTCGCCGCCCATGATCGGGGCGGTCAGCCCCATGTCGCGGGCCTGCTTGACGATGGTGCCGATCTCACCCGGGTTCGCCGAGATGAAGTAGAAGTCCGGTTGCGGATCGAGGTTCTTGAACTCGGTCAGCTGGGCCGAGAAGTCGGTGTCGCCCATGTTGTAGGCGAGGCGGGAGACGACGGTGCCGCCGATGTCCTCAGAGGTGAACCGCTCATCGAAGTACTTCGCGAGGTACTTGGTGTAGTCCATCGCCTCGTCGACGAGCATGGCGCAGGTCTTCCACCCCTTCTCCTTGGCGAACTCAGCGGCGACGGCCGCCTGCACGTTGTCGCCGAAGGGGAGCATGAAGATGTAGTCACCGATGCTGGTGATGACCGGCGCGGTGCCGGCGACGTCGATGAACGGAACCTGATTCTCCTGCGCGACCGGACCCGCCGCCTTCATGTAGGAGGTGTCGGTCAGGCCGACCATGGCGATGACCTTGTCCTCCTCAACCATCTTCTTGGAGATGGCGGAGATGGTCGGGACGTCGCTCTTGCCGTCGTAGACGATGATCTCGATCGGGCGACCGAGCACACCGCCAGCCGCGTTGATCTCCTCGGCGGCGAGCTGCGAGCCGTTCGAGGCGGGCTGGTCGACCGAGGCGTAGCCGCCGGTCAGGTTGTACGGGGTGCCGATCAGGATCGGCTCGCCTTCCTGCGCGGCCACCGAGCTGGCGGCGAGCAATTGGGCGAGTGCCGGGGCGGCGGCACCGATCGCTGCGGCGCGAACGACGACTGCGCGTCGGGTGAGCATTCCGCTCATGGGCAGACCTCCGATTCCTACATGCGAGGCCGGGTGGAAGCGGCGGGACCGTCCCGCGCTCCGGGGAATCACCCGGTCTTCATCGCCAAAGGTAAAGCAGCGGGCGCGTCCCGCTGGTAGCGTCACTCACGCGAGTCCATCGGCACCGAATCGAGCCCGGGTGCCGACGGGGGCGTGAGCAGTTCCGAGTCGCCGAAGGCGTCGTCGTTCGGCGAGCGCTTCGAGAGCAAGCCGATGCCGAGTTCGCGATCGCCGAGGAGCCCGGTCGGCCTGAAGATCATCACCAGGATGAACCCGACCGCCAGAATGATTTGAGAGAGGCCGTAGAGCGCTGGCGTGGTGTAGGAGCCGATGGTGAGGCCGGTGTCGACGTCGCGCAGGTACTCGGGGAGGATGGTCATGATCACCGCCCCGACCACAGCGCCGAAGAAGCTGCCCATGCCGCCGAGCACCACCATGGTGATCACCACGAAGGTGGTCTGGAAGTAGAACTGCGAGGGCGCGATGGTCCCGACCTGATGCCCGAGCAACGCCCCGGCGACGCCGGTGATGAACGCCCCCCAGACAAATGCGAGGAGCCGGGTGCGGAGGACGTTGACGCCGACGCCGCGCGCTGCGAGCAGGTTCTCGCGGGAGGCGATCATCGCGCGCCCCTGCGCGGAATTGCGGAGCCGCCATGCCGCGTAGATCGTGAAGGCGCACCATGCGGCGGCAACCCACGCATTGGTCCACCCTGGGATCTGGCTGAGGCCGCGGGATCCGGCGGTGTAGCCGTCGGCGTTGACCACGAGGGTGTAGACGATGATCAGGAAGCCCATCGTCGCGACGGCCACGTAGTGCCCCGAGAGGCGCATCAACGGCGCTCCGACCAAGAGCCCGACCAAGGCAGCGACGAGTCCCGCCGCCATGCAGGCGATGAAGAGTGAGATCTGCGGCGGATAGACCGTCATGTCGAGTTTGGCGAGCCACGGCGGGAGATCGGCGAGGGTGATCTCGTCCTTCCACATCGGGGGGATGTCGATCACGGCGGAGACGTAGGCGCCGATGGCGAGGAAACCGATCTGCCCGAGCGAGAAGACCCCGGTGAACCCGGAGGTCACCGCGAGCGCGACCGCCACCATCGAGTAGATGAAGACGAGCACGACGATCTGCTGCTGGTAGCCATTCGCTTGTGTTTGCACCAAGGTCGCGAAGCCGAGGAGCACGAGCAGCGAGATCACGGCCGCGATCACCCCGCGGCGATCGCGCCGCCGCGCGGTGGGAACGGGAAGGGGCTGGCTGGCAGGTGCGGTCGCCATCTAGATCTTCTCCGGTTCGGTCGAGCCGAGAATGCCCTGCGGCCGGAACAGGAGGATCAGGATCAGCGCGCCGAAGACGAAGGCGTCGCGGTACTTGGTGAGGTCATCCGGGAGGAGCGAGACGAGCATGATCTCGGCGAACCCGAGGATGAAGCCGCCGAGCACCGCGCCGGGGATGGAGCCGAAGCCGCCGATCACCGTGGCCACGAACGCCTTCAGCACCGGGATGAATCCGGAGGTGTACTCGATGCGGCCGACCCGCGCCCCGTAGAGCAGCCCGGCCACCCCCGCCAGCGCCGATCCGACGATGAATGCCGCGACGATCACGGTGTTGACGTTGATGCCCATCAACTTCGCGGCCATCGCGTTCTCGGCGGTGGCTCGCATCTGGGTGCCGATGCTGGTGCGAGTCACGAAGAAGGTGAGCAGGAACATCATCACGATCGCGGTGGCGATCGAGATCACGTTGACCGTGCTCACCTGAACGCCGCCGCCGAGCGAGATCTGGCCGCCCATCGCCTCGGGGGTGGGGAAGGCTTTCGGTTGCGTGCCGAACACCAGCATCGCGAGATTCTGCAGGGCGATGCTGACGCCGAGCGAGGTGAGCAACAGGGCGACGTCCGGGGCACCGCGCACCGGACGGTAGGCGACGCGCTCCATGATGACGCCGATGATGATCGTGGCGATCACCGAGAGGAGCGCCACCATCCAGAACGACCAGCCGTTGAGTGCGAAGAAGACGGCGGCGTAGCCCCCGAGCATGAGCACCTCGCCGTGGGCGAAGTTGATCAGCCGGAGGATGCCGAAGACCATCGCCAACCCGACCGCGACCAAGGCGTAGATGCTGCCGAGGCCGAGCGCGTTCACGATCTGCTGTGCAAGTTCTGCCCCGCTCATCACGATCCTCCGAGATAGGCTTCGACGATCCGCGGGTTGGAGGCGAGCTCCTTGGCGGTGCCGCTCAGCGTGATCTGGCCCGTTTCCATGACATAGGCGCGGTCAGCCACATCAAGCGCCTTGCGCGCGTTCTGCTCGACCAGGAGGATCGTCACGCCTTCGGACTTGAGGCGGGCGATGACGTCGAAGATGCGGCCGACCATCAGCGGTGCGAGCCCGAGTGAGGGCTCATCGAGGAGGAGCACCTTCGGCTTCGCCATCAGCGCCCGGCCGATCGCGAGCATCTGCTGCTCGCCGCCGGAGAGCGTGCCGCCCGGTTGCGTGATCCGCTCCTTCAACACCGGGAACAGGCTGAAGACATGCTCCATGTCGGCGTCGAGCTCGTGGCGATCCTTGCGGCGGGTGGCTCCGAGCTTGAGGTTGTCGCGCACCGTGAGCGATCCGAAGATCTGGCGGCCTTCGGGGGATTGGGCGATGCCGAGCGCGACGATCTCGTGCGCGTCGAGCTTGGTGAGATCGTGCGGGCCGTAGGTGATCGTGCCGGACTTCGGCCGGAAGATGCCGGAGATGGTGCGCAGGGTGGTCGTCTTGCCCGCGCCGTTCGCGCCGACGACGGTGACGAGTTCGTGCTCGCGCACCTCGAGGGAGACGCTCTTCACCGCTTGGATGGCGCCGTAGAAGATGCTCACTTGCTCGAGTCGCAGCGTGGCGGCGTCGGTGCTCATGCGGTGGCTCCCGTGGCGGTGTCGTCGCTGCCGAGATAGGCCTCGATCACCTTGGGGTCGCTGCGCACCTCGGCGGGGGTGCCTTGGGCGATGACCTTGCCGTAGTTGAGGACTTGGATGCGGTCGCACAGGGACATGATCAGCGACATGTCGTGCTCGACGACGACGATCGAGAGGCCGAATCGGTCGCGGATGGCGCGGATGAACTCGGTGAGTTCCGCGGTCTCGCCCTCGTTCATTCCGGCCGCCGGTTCGTCGAGCATGAGGATGGTGGGATCGGTGGCGAGGGCACGGGCGATCTCGAGTTTGCGCTGGTAGCCGTAGGGGAGGGCGGCGGCATCGGTGTCGGCGAATCCCGCCAACCCGAGGCTCTCAAGGTGTGCCAACGACTTGGCTTCCAGGGCCCGCTCCTTGCGGTGGAAGCTCGGCAGGGAGAAGAGGGCCTCGAAGAACCCGGCTTTGCCATGGAGCTGCTGCGCGGTCATCACGTTGTCGAGGGCGGTCATCCGGCCGAAGAGGCGGATGTTCTGGAACGTGCGCGCGATGCCGAGGCGGGTGACCTCGTCGGGCGGGAGCCCGGTGATGTCCTTGCCATTGAACTGGACGCTGCCGGTGGTGGGCTTGAGGAAGCCGGTGAGGACGTTGAAGAGCGTCGACTTGCCGGCGCCGTTCGGGCCGATCACCCCGAGGATCTCACCTCGCCGCAGCTCCACGTCGTAGTCGGCGAGGGCTTTCAGGCCACGGAAGTCGCGCCCGACCCCGGAGGTGCGCAGCACGATGTCGGAGGAGGTCACAGGCGAATCTCCACGTGGTCTCTGCGGTCCCGGAGCACCCGGGTTGCCGAGGGGTGCAGCGTTCGGTGAAACTCGTCGGGTGCCGGACCTGCCGCGGACCGCGACGTGATGCGGCAACGTTACCGCACCGGCCACGCAGAGGAAAGACCATGAATTCGCCCCGATCGTCACGGATCAGTCTGATTGCCACGACGATGTTGCTCGCCGTCCTCTGCATGTCGCCGATCGTTTCAGCACAGGAGGGGACGCCGGAGGCCATCGTCCCGCGCCCGGATGACTGCGAGGTCGAACCGCGGGAATTGCCGCTCTTCGCGGAGATCGCCGCGACGCCGATTCCCACCGCCCCGGAGCCGACACCTGCAGCCTCGCCGCTGCCGGAGGGCGTGCCGGCGGAGGATGTGGTGGTCGAGGCGATCTCCGGCACGGTGGTCGAGTCGATCGCGTGCCGAAATGCCGGCGACCTGCTCCGTGCCTACGCCCTGATGAGCGACCGGATGCTGATCTGGCTGTTCGGGGACGAGGAGTTGATCCCCGGTGAGGTGCAGGCGCTGCTCGACGATCGCCAGCGGGTCTCAAAGCCGGAGCGGCTGGCGGTGATCTCGGTGAGCGATGTGATCATGCTTCCCGATGGCCGAGTGAGCGCGGTGGTGGTGACCGAGAACCCTGATCATGTCTTCCGCGACCAACTGGTCTTCGTGGACAACGGGGAGCGGTGGGTCATCGACGAGGTCGTGGCTGAGCAAGTCACGCCCCGGCCCTGACGCCGCACCATGAGCACGCCAGAGAGTGATCGCCTCATCGACACCAATCTGACCCACACCGGCCATCGGGTGGTGGAGGGGTTCAGCATCCTGTTCCTCTTGATCTCGGTGTTCCTCACCGCCACCGTGATGGCGGGCTCGGTGACGGGGAACGACTGGTTCGACACCCTGCTCAGGCACGAACTCAACTCGGCGATCACCGCGATCATCTTCCTCTACGGGGCGCTGGTGGTGGTCTTCTCGATCGACCGGCGCAGAGCGATGAATTGGGTCATTCCCACCGTTGTGCTTGCCGGCGCGAGTTTCTTGTTGCCGGAACGGGTGGCGCATGTGTGGCTGCTCGTGTTGACGGGCGTGCTTGGGGTGCGGGGGTTCATCGGTGCGAAGCGCATCCTCACCCGGCAAGGTCTGTTCTGGGTGCTCAGTGCGGCGCTCATGCTCGTGTTGCTCGCCGGGGCGCTGGTGGACGCGGCCGAACGCAACGAACCTCACGCGACGATTCACAATCTCAGCGACGGCATCTGGTGGGCCGCGGCGACGGTGACCACGGTTGGCTACGGTGATGTCACCCCGGTCAGTCAGGAAGGCCGGATGATCGGCTTCGTGCTGATGGTCGTCGGTGTGACGATCTTCGGGTTGGCGTTGGCAGGACTGTCACAGGTGATCGCAGCGCAGACCGGTTTGCAACGCAATCCGGAAAAATCCGCCCGCGAAGAGTCGTCCCTCACTGACCAGCGGATGGCAGCGATCGAACAGCAACTTGCCGAACTCACCGCACTCCTGAAGGAGCGCAACGACCGATTTCCGTCCTGATCACCGGTCGCCGGTGGATCAGGACCCGACCGGGCTCGCTTCCACCGATGCAGGCGTGGTGACCGCCGGCGGGATCGGGCCGATCGCGACCGCCGGGATCGAGGGATCGCTCACCCAGAGATCACCCTGCGGGCCCACCGCGACGCCGAACGGGCTGCCGAGGAGATCGCCCCCGAGATCCGTCACGAATTGGTCATAGGTGCCATCCGGCCAGTAGATCTCGACCGACCCCGAGGGGGAAGAGGAGATCGCGAGGCGGCCATCCGGCAGGAACGCGACATACGGCTGGAAGAAGGGCTTGCCGCCGCCCGGGTTCGGCTCGGGCCACGCATCGACCGTGAAGTGCCCCACCAGCGTGCCGTCTGGCGTCAGGGTGGTGATCCGCTGGTTCCCGGAATCTGCGACGTAGATGTTGCCGTCGGGTCCGACGGCGATGCCCACCGGTTCGATCAGGTTCGCGTCGCCGTTCCCGAAGCCGCCGAACGTCCAGCGCACGTTGCCGTCGCGATCGAAGGCTTGGACGCGTTCGTTGCCGGTGTCGGTGACATAGATCGCATCCTCGGTGACGGCGACACCGCGCGGCCCGAAGAACGCTCCCGCGTTGTCAGCGGAGCGGGCCGGGTCGTCGGTGTTGTCCGTGGCGTCGCGCTTGCCGGCGTCGTTCAACGGCCCACCGAGTTCGAGCACGGTGTCGCCCGCGCTGTCGATGACGAGCACGCGATGTCCCCACGTGTCGGCGAGGTAGATGAGGCCGTCGGGGCCAATCGCAACACCGGTCGGGCCCAAGCCGTTGCCGGGCACGGAGAGGTCGAAGGGCCCTGCGCCGCCGGCCCAGACATCGAGGATGTCACCGAAGGCGTCGAGGTGGTAGACGCGGCCGTTGACCGCATCGACAGCGTAGCCGGTGCCATCGGCGGCGACGGCGATTCCGACCGGTGACGTCATATCAGCAGACGCTGTTGCTGGGATGACACCCGCATCTGGCAGGGCGGCTCCCGGCGCGACGCCACCGGAGAGGCGCGACGAGAGTTCGGCATTGAAACCAAGTGCGTCGGGATCGGTGTCGGGCACATAGACGCCTTCGCGCAGGTGCAGGAAGCGCGCACCGGTGATCCAGTCCATCGGGTTGAGGAATCGGGTCAGGTACCCGAGATCGGGCGAGGTGTAGGAGTCGGGGACTCCGGTGACGACCGGCACCTCGCGCACGTCGTAGCCGCGCTCGCGCAGGGCGTCCGCCTTCGGCCCGATCACGACTTGCGCAGCGCCGGCATCATTCTGCTTGATGACTTGGGCCTCGGGGAAATCGCGCAGGTACCAGCGCCACGGCCATTCGACGCGGGGATCGATGGCGACCGACAGGCCGTGGCCGCCGGTGGTGTCACGGACCGAGCGGTCATCAAGCGTGACATCGCGGGCGAGTCGGCGCAGCCCCTCCACGGTGGGCTTGACGGCACCGGTGGTGAAGTTCTGGGCCAACATCTCCTCGCCAAGCACGGCTCGGTGGAAGGCGAGATTTGAGGCTGTGCTGAGGCCGAAACCAGCGAGCATCGCGGTGTAGACGAGGAGGGCGATGCGCGCGAGTTGGCCGGGACGCTGCTCCGCGCGCTCGCGCTTGGCGGCCTGCCACCCGACGTAGAGGAGCGGCACCACGATGCCGACCACGATCAGCATCGGTCCGTAGGTCGTCTGGTCCATGCGGGCGTTGTAGGAGAAGAGGACGAGGGCCGCGAAGAGCGCGATGCTGACCCCCAGCACGACAAGGGCGAAGAGGCCGCCGGCGCCGGCGCGGACATCGCGCCAATCGGTGTCGGCGACGATCCCGGCGAGCGAGCATCCGGCGATCAGCACCAACGGGAGGGCGATCAGGACCGTGTCATCCGGGCTGCGGCCGCCGACGAAACTCCACGCGATGAACGACGCGGCAAACCAGCCGCCGAGGAGGAGCAGCCAGTCGTCACTCGCGCTGTTGCCGGGCCTGCCGAAGCCGCGCACAGCGCCCGCGATCGCGAGCATCACACTGACCGTCTCGTAGAGGCAGAGGGCGACGAGGTAGAACGACGGCGAGATGGCAGCCGGCGCGGTGAGCAGTGCAACCCAGTTGGCGAAGGTCTCGCCGATGCCGCGCAGCGCACCGGGATCGGTGAAGAGGCGGGTGTAGAGCACCAGCAGGGTCAGGAGCAGCGTGCCGACGCTGGTGATCAGCGAGCGGGTGTCCGCACCGATGCCCCCGAGGCCGCGACGGACCGCACCCTTCGGAACCACCAGCGCCGCGAGAACGAGGCCGACCACCAGCGTGATCAGCGCCATCACCCCGGAGGCGCCGCAGCCGATGGTGAGGCCGAGCAGCACCCCGACGGTCGCGGCGCCGGTGGGGCGCGCCGGTGGGCGGCTGCCGGTCCAGACGATCGTCACCGCGATGCCGAGCACCAGAGCGCCGATGAGCATCGTCCCGGTGTTGACGCGCGAGGCGAAGACCAGCACCGGCGAGATCGTGGCGAGGGCGGTCATGCCGAGGACGCCGTACTTCCCCGCCACCCGGTGGGTGGCGACGAGGCTGATGATCGCGGCAGTGCCGGCGATGGCGGCGACGAGGCGGAAGGTGGCGTCGGTGGTGCCGAAAAGAAACACGCTGAGAGCGTTCAGCAGAAGCGGGGTCGGCGCGGCGATCGGCAGCGGTTCGGGGCCGCCGGTGGCGAGCGTCCACGCGTGGAAGGCGCTGCGTGCCTCGTCGGAGGTGAGGGACCAGTCAGTCAATTTGGAGAATCGCAAGGCGATCGCGCCGGCGATCAGCACCAGCCACGCCACCGGCACCCACCACGGCGCGGGGAACGCGATCGGGTGATCGAGCAGCTCGTCTGGGGTCGGCGTGACCGGGAGGGCGATGGAAGGTCCTGCGGCGACCTCGGCGGCGTCTGCCACGGCGGGATCCGCGATCGGCGATGGCGTGGGTTCGGGTGCGTGGGGGTCGGTCACGTCGTCCTCCGGGCGGAGCAGCGGCAATGGAAACTAGATGCCATAGCGGATCTCGTTGTACTCGGGGAGCAGGTCGTTGCGGACATAGAGGGTGAACCGCGTGGAGTCGATGCGGTTGAGCAGGTCGCGGTACATGACGAGGCGGTAGAGATCCTGCTGGCCTTCCGGGGTGCGCAGGTTGGCGATGCTGCTGCCGAGGCTCTTGAGGATGTCGACGGGGCCGTGGGGCGCGTCCTCCGAGGTCCATGCCGAGCGACCGGCCGGGATCTCCGGGGCGATCGCGATGTTGCGGTACTGGTCCTCGGGGTACCACCAGCGGAGGACATACTCGACCGGGGAGTAGTTGCTGAGCAGGGCCTCGTTGTCGGCGGTGGTGCCGGGGCGGGCGAGGATGAGCGCGGCGGTTGGCTCCCCGGCGACGGTCTCACCGACAAAGCGGCGGTGGTCAAAGTCGCGCAGGTACCACTGCATCGGCCACGAGACCTCGCTGTCGAACCAGATCTCGATGCCCTTGTCGCCGACCAGGAGTTCCGAGAGGGTGGTGGCTTCGTCGACGACACGCGTGACATCCGGTGAAGTCTGGGTGTAGACGAGCATGTCCTTCGGCACATCACCTTCGAGGTAGACAAGGCGCCACGCGAAGTGCACCTGCAGGAGCAGCACGACGATCCCGGCGGCACAGGCGGTGACAGCGATGGCACGGCGGCGGCCGAGGACGGCCCACCCGATGCCGAACAAGGCGATGGCCACCACGAGCGGAATCCAGAGCGTCCACCAGTGCGCGGCGGCCGTGGCGGAGATGGTGCGGTCCCATCCTCCCCAATCGTCGGAGGGGACGAACTCGCCGAAGGAGAGACGGCCCGCGAGCACGAGCCAGGCGCCGGCGCAGAGCAGCAGCCAGACGAGCATCACACTCGCGCCCGGGGCCCACGAGGTGCGGCCCGCGGAGACCGCGGCACGCCAGCGCTCGATGGCGACCCCGATCGCGGCGCCGGAGAGGATCAGGCCGGGCAGGGCGATGTGGACGATCAGCCAGGGCATCTTCTCGCCGGCCCACGTGAGGGCGAGGAAGATGCCGCCGTACCAGACCGTCACCAAGGTGAGGAAGAAGAGGCGCGGTCCGGCGGCGCGGCGGCCGATCACGGCGAGCAGTGCTTGCACGGCGACCACCGCCGCGGTCGCGGTCCCGAGGAATGCGGCGATGGGCTCGTACTGTGGGTAGAGCACGAGGTAGTAGAACCACGGCTGCTCGCCGCGGCGGACGTCGTGCTGGCCCATCCAATAGAGCAGGGTGCCATCGGTGGCCACCGTGCCGGTGAGCAAGCCGTTGGGATTGGTGAAGAGTGTGGTGAAGAAGAGGATGAAGATGCCGGCGAAGACGGCGAGCGCTTGGAGCAGCCCGGTCTTGTCGGCCCAGGCGGCGTTGACGGCGGCCCCGACGCTCCCCGCCGGCTGGTCGCCGAGAAGGGAGGCGACCCAGCCCTCGTCGAGCCGATTTGGGTTGCGCACCGGGCGCAGCACCATCCGCGCGGCGATCACGGCAAGCACGAGGATCGCGATCAGGGCGAGCGTGGCCGGGTTGGTGAGCACGGCACCCCAGTAGGCCAGTTGCTCGTCCTTGGTGGGGCGTTCCCAAGGGATGGGCGGCAGATGCTTGCCGGTGACATCGGGGATCACGGCAATCGCGGCGAGGGCGAGCACGCCGGTGCCGATCACCACCGGGATGAGCCGGCGCAGCGGCCCCACCAGCAACGCCAACCCGAGCACTCCGACGTAGATGGCGACGATGCCGAAAACAATCTCATGGTTGGTGAGGAGGAAGGCGATGGCGGCGGCGGCGGTGATCAGCCAGCTCCGTTGCGGACGCTCGACATAGCGGGCCACCGCGATGAGCAGCACGAAGGTGCCGACCAGCGTGTAGATGTCGTGGCGGATGTAGCGGCTTTGATAGAGGATCGCGGGGGCGGAGAGGAGGAGGACGGAGGTGGCGAGCGCGCCCCATCGCCCCAACTGCCGCGGCCCGCGGAGGAACCACGGCAGCATCACCAGGACGGTGCCGAAGATGGCGGGGAGAACCCGGCTGGTGGCGTCCGATGCGCCGAAAAGGGCGTAGATGAGGCCGTTGGCAATGAAGAGGAACGGCCCGTGCATAAGAGGATCGTGTTGGTAGCCGTCGCCTTGGGAGAAGACCCAGGAGTAGTACGCGTGGAGGCTCTCGTCGTGGTGGAGGGCGCGGCTGCCGAGATCCCAGAACCGGGTGAGCACGGCGAGGAGGAGGATCACCACGTAGGCCAGGTTCTCCGCCGTGGCGAACCGGGCGAGGCGGGTGAGGCCGTCGTGGAAGGGGGGCGCGGCCGGGACGTCGTCCGCCGGGGATGCCGGGTGCGGGTCGGGCCCGGTGGGAAGATCAGCAGCGGCCAAACTCACGACGGCGCGTCCCTCGATGCGGCGGAAACCCGGGTGCCGAGCCGCGGCGACTCAACCCTCGGAGTATACGTTCTGGTGTGCCGGTGAAGCCCAATTGCGGCGGTCGCGCCGCGAGAGCAGCCCGGGGATGGCCACGCGGAGCGGCCAGTGTGACAGCCGAACCCGCGCATGCTGATTTAGGCGGATCGCACAGTGGCCAGACCCTATCGTCGAGATGAGCGGCAACCAAAACCAGTAACTGTGCAACATGCACGAAAACCGGTGCGGAATTCGGCGATCTCGCACGTAGCCCGGCCGTTCGCCCGTTCCTAAACTCCCAGCACCTCGGGATGCCATGGGACAGCCGCCCGGGGGGACAGGGAGGGTTCGCGATGGACACCGGCGACACCGCATGGGTATTGACGTCCGCCGCCATGGTCATGTTGATGACCCCGGCGCTCGGATTTTTCTATGGCGGATTGGTGCAGCGGAAGAACGTGCTCTCGACGATCATGCACTCGTTCTTCATCCTCGCGCTGATCAGCGTGCAGTGGGTGCTCTGGGGATATTCGCTCGCCTTCTCGCCGGGGACGCCGTTCATCGGCGGACTGAGCTGGGTCGGGCTGCGCGGGGTGGGCATGGAGCCGAACCCGGAGTACGCCGCGACGATCCCGCACAACCTCTTCATGTCCTACCAGATGATGTTCGCGGTGATCACCCCGGCCCTGATCACCGGTGCCTTCGCCGAGCGGAAGCGCTTCAAGGCGATGGTGGTCTTCAGCTTGCTCTGGGCGACGCTGGTCTACGACCCGGTCGCGCACTGGGTGTGGGGCGTCGGCGGGTGGCTGCGCTACTTCGGGGCGCTTGATTTCGCCGGTGGCACCGTCGTCCACATCACCTCCGGAGTCTCGGCGCTGGTCGCCGCGATGGTGCTCGGGAAGCGGATCGGCTTCGGCAAGCAGGTCTA